>CAMOIA010000209.1 GCA_946615785.1 uncultured Clostridia bacterium | reverse complement strand
GGATAACCGGGCTGACGCTTCGAAACGGCGCCAGCTGGAATCTGCATATGGTTTACTGCCGGAACATCCTGACCGATCACTGCGTTTTCCGTTCCCAGGGCGTTTGGAACGGCGACGGATGGGGCCCGGATTCAAGCGAAATGTGCACCCTGTTTGCCTGTGAATTCCATACGGAAGACGATTCCGTCGCCATCAAGAGCGGCAAGAATCCGGAAGGGAACGTCATCAACCGGCCGTCCCGCAATATCCGCATCTTCGACTGCATCAGCCATCAGGGGCATGGGATCGCCATCGGCAGCGAGATTTCCGGGGGCATTGAAAATATCTCCATCTGGGACTGCGACCTGCGCTATTCCCTGTACGGCGTGCTCGTAAAAGGCACAAAGAAACGCGGCGGTTATGTGAGAAATGTCAGGGTGCGCGACTGTGTGCTGCCCCGCTTTGCCGTCGCAAGCGCGCTGCCCTATAACGACGACGGAGAAAGCGCGCCGACCCCGCCCGTATTCAGCGATTTCACCTGCGAGCGGATCCATTTCACTGGCTGGAGCCGCGAGTACTGGGAGGATGAACTGCATCTCATGCCCTGCGTGGACCTGAGCGGATACGGCGAACCCGGATTTGAAGTGCAGAACGTCAGAATTTCGCACTGCTTCGTGGAAAACTGCAGCGAAATTCACGTCAAAGCCTGCAAAAACGTCTCGATCGATCTGAGCAGCGCCGGCACCTGATGCCACGCCGCAAAACAAGTCACACCGAAATGATTCAGGAGGAATTGGTTTTGAAAAGCGAAGAAATCTTTTTTCAAACATACGGCCGGAAGCCCGACGGGGTTTCCTTCTCCCCGTACCGGATCTGCCCGATCGGTGCGCATTCTGACCACAACCTCGGCAAGATCACGGGTCTTGCCATCGACAAGGGCATTCACATCGCTTTCAGTCCAAAGCACAACGGCGTGGTCGAGGTTCTGAGCCTGCAGTTTCCAAAGCGCGCGCAGTGGCACATTGCCGCCATTCCGCAGAACAGGCAAAACGACTGGGCAGATTACCTGCGCGGCGCGACCTGGGCCCTGGCAAAAGAATATCCGCTTACGGTCGGGCTTTGCGGCGTGATCGAAGGCAGCCTTCCCATCGGCGGACTGTCCTCCTCCGCTGCCGTGATCCTGGCCTTTCTGGACGCCATCTGCAAAGTGAACGGCATCAAACTGCCGCCGCAGAAGATGATCGACATCGCGTTCAGCGCCGAAAAGAACTATGTCGGCGTCAATGTAGGAACGCTGGATCAAAGCTGCGAGGTACTCTCCCGGAAAGATCATCTGCTGTATCTTGACTGCCTTGACAACCATTACGAGCTTATTCCAACAAGCCCGGATATGAAGCCCTACCAGATCGCCATTTTCTTTTCAGGGCTTGAGCACTCGCTCGCAGGCAGCAAATACAACATGCGGGTAGACGAGCTTCGCGCGGGCGTTTACGCCCTCCAGGCGTTTGCCGGTTTCCAATACGGCAAATTCAACCAGGCCAACGCAAGGGACGTCAGCTTTACCATTTATCAGGCTTATAAAGATAAACTGCCGCTTCCCTGGGCCAAACGCTGCGAGCACTGGTACACCGAATTCCAGCGCGTCGAAGCCGGCGCGGAGGCCTGGCGGCGCGGCGATCTGGAGGAATACGGCCGATTGTCCTTTGAATCCGGCTGGAGCAGCATCCACAACTGGGAAAGCGGGGCGCCGGAGCAGATCAAGCTGTATGAAATCATGCGCGAAACAGACGGCATCTACGGTGGCAGGTTCTCAGGAGCGGGCTTTAAAGGCTGCTGCATGGCGCTGATCGACCCTGAAAAAGCCTCTGCCATTGAGGAACATGTGGAAAGGGAATACCTGACCGCCTATCCGGAAATGAAAGGCAAATACAGCTTCCACCTTTGCAGGAGCGCTGACGGTATTGCAAACCAGCTATGATCCTCATATCCCGCATCCCCGGCACAACCGGGGATGCGTTTGTTTCTAAATAGTTTACAAGGCGCCTCTGGGCATTTACGCGGCGCTATGGTATAATGCTGCTGCGGCGAAAAAGCCGCGGGAGGTACTTGTGGCAAAACAGTTTTCTCAGGATACCGATCCCGAAAACGTATTTGAACAGACAAACGACGAATCGCTCAATACCGACGCTTTCGGCGATTCGGCTTTCTTTGGCGCGGATACGGATCCGGATTTATGGGATACGCTTCCCAAGGCAAAAAAACGCAGAAGCATTTTTAAACCCGCAAGCGGCAAGCCCAATTTCGTGCTCGCCGTGCTTGTGAACACTTTCCGTGCGCTGCTGGTGCTCATTCTTTGCGTCATGCTGTCCGGTCTTGGCGTTGTCATCGGCATCGCAAGGGCCTATGTCGATACCGCGCCGGAACTGGATCTGGCTGCCATTGACGATCAGGCGCAGACATCCTTTATCTATGACGCCAATTACAAACTGATCACGGAATACAAGGGCACGGAAAACCGGATTCTTGTGCCCATCGAACAGATTCCCCCGCAGGTGAGAAACGCTTTCATCGCCGTGGAGGACGTGCGGTTCTACAGCCACATGGGAATTGACGTGCGCAGGATTATCGGCTCCTTTATCGCCAATTTCCGCACCGGTTCCCGTCAGGGTGGCTCCACCATTACCCAGCAGCTGATCAAAAACACCCTGCTCTCCAGCGAACAGAGCTATAAGCGCAAAATCCAGGAGGCCTATCTTGCGCTGCAGCTTGAAACCAAATACACAAAGGACGAGATTCTGGAAAGCTATCTGAACACCATTTACATGGGTGAGGATTATTACGGCATCAAAACTGCCGCCTACGGGTATTTCGGCAAGGATGACCTGAGCACCCTGACACTGCGGGAATGCGCCATGCTGGCAGGCCTGTGCAACAGCCCGTATTATTACAATCCGCGCCGCAATTTCTACGTCCGTTCATCCGAAACCACGGACTATGCGAAAATCACGAACGACAGGACGGACTACGTGCTCAGGTGCATGGTGGAAAACCAGCTGATCACGCAGGAAGAATACCAGGCCGCCCTGCTCCCCGAATCCGCCCATGTGCTGGAGGTCTCTCCCGAATCCAGGCAAATGTACGAATATCCGCATTATGTGGAATACGCCCTGAGAGAAGCCATCCAGATCCTGATCAAAATGAACGGGCTTGAAAACACGGCGGCAAACCGCAGCCGGATGGATCAGGAGCTGCGCACCGGGGGCTATCATGTATACCTTGCGATCGATACCGAGATCCAGCGCACAGTGGAAGATACCCTGTATCAATGGGACGGTTATCCTTCCCTGCGCGATCCGCAGGACAGTGTGTACCGCGCAAAGAACGCAGACGGCACCTATGAAGAGATCGTACAGCCGCAGGCCGCCGCTGTGGTGCTCGATTACAGAACCGGTGAAATCAAGGCGATCGTCGGCTCCCGGACAAAACCGACCCAGCGGAAAACGCTGAACCGTGCGACAGACATGAACATGCCCGTCGGATCCTCGATCA
>CAMOIA010000208.1 GCA_946615785.1 uncultured Clostridia bacterium | reverse complement strand
ACAGGTCGGTTTCATATACGCTGTTTTTGCCCGTCAGCACGCAGATGGTGCGCTCAAGGCCCATGCCTGTGTCCACGTTTTTCTGCTCAAGGGGCTTGAAGCTGCCGTCGGCCTGCTTGTTATACTGCATGAACACGTCGTTCCAGATTTCAAGGTACGCGCCGCAGTGGCAGTCCGGACCGCACTTGGGGCCGCAGGGCTTTTTCACGATCATGAACATTTCCGTGTCGGGGCCGCAGGGACCGGTGATGCCGGCGGGACCCCACCAGTTGTGTTCCTTGGGAAGGAAGAAAAGGTGGTCTTCCTTCACGCCGCAGCTGCGCCAGAGATCGGCGGCTTCGTTGTCGCGCGGACAGTCTTCGTCGCCTGCGAACACGGTAAAGGCGAGCTTGTCCTTATCGATGCCAAGGTATTTTTCGCTCGTCAGGAATTCCCAGCTCCAGGGGATCATTTCCTTTTTGAAATAATCGCCCAGGCTCCAGTTGCCGAGCATTTCAAAGAAGGTCAGGTGGCTCATGTCGCCGACCTCGTCGATATCGGCGGTGCGGATGCACTTCTGCACGTCGGTAAGCCGCCTGCCGCTCGGGTGCTTCTGACCCAGAAGGTAAGGCACCAGCGGGTGCATGCCGGCGGTGGTGAAAAGAACGGTGGGATCGTTTTCCGGAATGACGGATGCGGAGGGAATGACCGCATGCCCGCGATCCTTGAAGAATTGGATGAAAAGGCTGCGCAGTTCGCTGGAGGTCATTGAACGCATGAGAATATCTCCTTCAATATGCCGCGTGAGCGGTGAAATTATGCTTTGATGGTGCCGTCGGGGTTAAAGAGCGGAAGCTTTTCAAGGTAAATAATGTCCTCGCGGTCCTGCGCGTCGCCTTCGGCGAGGATCGCCATTTTGCCGACGATGTTGCCGCCGGCCTCTGTGACCAGCTTTTCAAGCGCGACGAGCGATTCGCCGGTGGAAATCACGTCGTCCACGATCAGAACGCGCTTCCCGCGCATCGCGTCCGCGTCCTCCTGGTCGATGCACAGGGACTGAACGTTTGCCGTCGTGATGGACTTGACTTCGGTTTTGAATACGTTTTTCATATACAGCTTCGGGGCTTTGCGCGCGATCAGGTATTTGCTTTCGCCGCTCTGGCGCGCCATTTCGTATGCGAGCGGGATGCCCTTGGATTCAGCCGTGATGATGATATCGTGGGCAGGCGCGGCCTTCAAAAGCGCGCCCGCCGTCGCCTGTGTCAGTTCGACATCGCCGAAGATGACGAACGCGGCGATATACAGTTCGTCGTTGACCCGGCACAGCGGGAGCTGCCGCGTGACGCCGGCGACATGCAGTTCATAAGTGTCTTTCATTTCCAATCTCGCCTCCGAAATCTTGATTGAGCAGGGACAGTATACAACCGCAAAAGAATGATTGTCAACGCTCGAGCGCGCTGCGGCGGATCCGTCCGTTTCGGCGCACGCGGTCGATCAGTTCCGTGTAGCGCGCCGTGACGTCGTCGACGATTGTGTCCCACGGAATGGGGATGGTTTTGCTTGCGTTTTCACCGACGCTTGAAAGCAGCTCTTTGTCCGTGACGGCCTTGAGGATGACGTCCGCAAGGCTCTGGGAGTCGTCGCTGCACAAAAAGCCGTTCACATTGTCCCGGATGATTTCAGATCCGCTTGATTTGGCCACCATCACGGCAGGCGTGCGCATGACCGCGGCCTCGCGCACCACCATGGGAGCGTTGTCATACAAAGAAGGAAAGATAAACAGATCCGCGCTTGCGTAAAGCCCGTCGAGGAGATCGGTGTCCGTGATATGCCCGATGAGCGATACGTTGTCCGTAAGGGAGAGCTCTTCGATTTTTTTCTCGATCGCCTTTTGATCAGGTCCCTGACCGGCCAGGAGCATCTGATAGGAAATGCCCTGCGCTTTGAGGATGGAACAGGCTTCCAGGATGCGCAGGATATTCTTTTTCCAGTTGATCTGGCCGACGAAAAGCAGGACGGGACGGTCCTTCGCGATGTGGAAACGGCTTTGTGCCTCCTGAAGGGATTCCAGTTTCAGCTTGCGGGGCGTGACGCCGTTGGGGATCACCTTGATGTCGCCCTTGTAGCCGTATTCGTGCAGCACTTCGGCTGTCCTGTCGCCGACTGCCCAGACGTCGTCGCAGTGGTTGTAGAAATTGACCACCATTTTAACGCCGAGCTTTGCGAGAGAATCGGATTTGGTGATTTTGAGAAAATCGTCGTAGTACTTGGAGTGGAAGGTTCCCACAAGCGGGATCTTGCGCTGCTTCGCAATGCGCAGCGCTTCCGAACCCGCGCAGAAAGGGCTGTGCGCGTGCACGATATCCAGTGGAATTTCGTTCAGCCGATCCCTGCAATGACGGTCGAAAAAGGTGCTGCCGAATTTGTACTGTTTGGCGCTGGGAACGCCGAGACCCTTGAAATCGACCAGCTCAAAGGGATACCCGCCGCGGTAGCCGGTGTTGTACATGGGGCAGACGACCGTCACCTGGTGCCCTTTCCGGCACAGGGTTTCCGCGTACGCGAGCACCACGCGGCCCACGCCGTCCACCACGGGAATGTACGTATCTGTAAATTCACCGATGCGAAGCATGTTTACGCCTCCGTGTTTTCCTGCGCCGTTTCGGGCTTGGCCGGTTCCGGTTCGGCCTGCGATAGCGCGTTTTTCAGCTGCTGGGCGGAAGCGAGCAGATCGCTGACCGTGCTTTTGACAGCGGCTTTTTCAAGCGTGTCCCCGTCGGATTCCCTGGCGGCGTTTTCAAGGTCCGCTTTGGTGATTTCCATCAGCCTTTCCCTTGTCAGTTCGCCCATTTCCTGGCTCAGCCGGTCGGCCTGATTGGCGATCGCGTGCTCAAACAGGTTGCGAACGCCGCGCCCGTTGCCAAAGCCCTTGACGTCCTTGCTCTTTTCCTTCAGAATTTCAGGCAGGATTTCCCGCGCTTCGTCTGAAAGCGTATAGCAGCTCTTGCCGCAGCGCATGTCGAAAATGCCGACGAGTTCGTCAACGGTATAATCCGGGAAATACATGAAGCGGTTGAAGCGGCTTTCAAGACCGGGGTTGGAGGAGATGAATTCCTGCATCAGCTCCGTATAGCCCGCGACGATCACCACCAGATCGTCCCGGTGGTCTTCCATGGCCTTGAGGAGCGTGTCGACGGCTTCCTGGCCGTAGTCGTTGTTTCCGCGGCTCGTGAGCGCGTACGCTTCGTCGATGAACAGAACGCCGCCGAGCGCCTTTTCGATCACTTCCTGTGTTTTCAGCGCCGTCTGGCCGATGTACCCCGCCACAAGGCCGCTTCTGTCCACCTCGACAAGATGGCCCTTGCTCAGGATACCAAGGCACTTGTAAATACGGCTCATGAGCCTTGCGATCATGGTTTTGCCCGTGCCGGGATTGCCGGAAAAGACCATGTGCAGGGAAAGATCCGGCGTCGGCATGTTCTGCTCTTTGCGCGCTTTCATGATGCCGATCCAGTTGATCAGGCTGTTGACCTCGGATTTGATCACGTCC
>CAMOIA010000207.1 GCA_946615785.1 uncultured Clostridia bacterium | reverse complement strand
CATACCGCCCAGCTTTTCATTGGTTTTCAGGTTGGTGATGACGCCACCTCCGTCAAATTCAGAGCCTGTGGCGCTGAGCGTCAGAATATCGACGAGGGGCAGCGCCCTGCGCGTGACGCTCGCAGTGCGAACCATTTCCCAAAGATCGTTTCCTTCATAGAATACACCCGCTGCAATGGCCTTGGAGCAGTCGATGGTGCTGCCGCCGCCGACGGCCAGAATGACGTCAATATGGTTTTCCCTGCAAAGCCGGACACCTTTTTCAACCGATTCGATGCGGGGATTCGGCTCAATGCCGCTCAGCTCCGTCACGGTGAAGCCTTCCTTAAGGAGAATGCGCATGACTTCGTCATACAGGCCGATTTTTTTGATGGAACCGCCGCCGTAGGTCAGGAGCACTTTGCGCCCAAAGGGTGCAAGAGCTTCCGCCAGATGGCTGATCTGGCCCTTTCCGAAATAAATTCTCGTCGGAATATTGTGAATGTAATTGAGCAATGGATGCCCTCCTTTCAATGAATAAACAATCATAACAGGTGGTTGACAGCCGGAAACCCGCCCTTTATCATAATCCGGGGAAGGCCGAAATGGCAACGTAGAATTTACGAAACGGCTGAGGCGAATGAATCGCAGAAGCGAATCGACTGCAGGAACGGGGGAAAAGCCATGTTCAGGGAAATGCGAAGGTTCAGACAGCAGATTTCAGAAAAAGAGTGCGCGGAGATATTGCACCGAGCGACTTCCGGGGTGCTTGGCGTGTTTGGCGACGACGGATACCCCTACACCGTGCCCATCAGCTTTGTATATGAGGAAGGCGGCAGCGGTCTTGGCACCATCGGTTTTCACTGCGCGAAAGTCGGTCACAAGATCGACGCCATCCGCAGAAACGAGAAGGTTTCCTTTACGGTCATCGACCGGGACGAAGTGATGCCAAAGGAGCGCACCACCAAATTCTGCAGCGTGATCGTCTTCGGCAGAGCCCGGATTCTGCAAGACGAGGAAGAAATGCGCCGTGCCGCCAACGCCGTGGGCGCGAAGTACTCAAAAGGCTTTGAAGAATTATACCTGCAGGAAACCGAGGATACGATCCGTGAGGGGCGTCTTTGCTGCGTGGAAATTACCATCGACCACATGACGGGGAAAATCGGACGGCAGCTTTTGCTGGAACGTCAGCGCGAAAATGGGGCGGAATGAAGGGTTTACGCGTCTGTTTGCGTTGGCCCCTGCAGAAGCCCGAAGAAGAAGCGTTTCAGCCTTCCGTCGGTGATGACGTGCAAGGGCTTGATCTGGTTCGGGGACGCGCCGCCCATGATCTTTAAATCCCTGTACAGGGCATAGGTTTCAGGCTGAACGAATTTCACCTGAAGCGGAAGCAGGGTTTTCCGCTCGATTTTCGCGCGGTAGGAATCGTGCAGTTCGCAAAGCTTGCGGTTCAGGATTTCAGAATACCTGCTCCATTGATCCGGCGCGATTTCCCGGTCGCTTTCCAGCAGCACCGTGTAATGCCCGGGGTCGGTTTCGGTATCCGGATAAACGCTGTATTCCAGTATGGCTGTATTCGATTCCTTCGCCATGGCTTCCACGGCGTTGTGAAGCGTCGTTTCCGTCATTTTTTCGCCGTACATGTTCACCAGCTGGCTCTTTCGATAGGCACAGACGAGCTTTGGACATTCGTTGTGGTATCCGGTTATGCGGACGACGTCCCCGAGGCGGTAACGGTAAAAGCCGGAGAGGTTGGTGACGATCAGTTCATATTCTTTACCGACCTCCAGCTGGTCCATCAGAAGGGGTTTTCCGTCCGATTCTTCATCCATGGGAAGGAACTCATAAAATCCGCTCCAGGGAATCAGCGTGTATTCTGCCTCGTTTTCCCGCAATACGGTTCCGATGGCTGCTTCGGAACTGACATAGCCAAGATAATCCACCGCCACGTCCGGGCCGAGATACCTGCGCAGCTTTTCAAGATAGGGAGCGAACGAAGCGGTTCCGACGGTGGCGATCAGTTTCAGATCCGGCCATAAAAGCGGAACGAATGCGCCGTCTGCGTGCGCTTCCATGATCGAACGGACCTCTCTGGCCCGCTCGGGATCCGGTTTCATGCGTTTCAGCAGCTTTTTTCGAAGCGCCGGATCGACGACGATATCCGGGTCGATGCTGCCGTTCTCGATATCCTGGCACAGTGTTTCCCAATGCTGACACAGGTAGGCGATCATGTCGTGCAAAAACGGGGCGAAGGTGCACTGGATGAAGCTCAGGCGGCGCTCGCGGAGCGCAAAGAGCGCCTTCAGGTGGCGCCTGTCGAAATCGGCGCTTGGATAAACAAGCTCTTCGGGCAGCGCATTGTACCGGGCGGTGTCCTCCGGAACCAGCAGGGTTTCCGAAATGGCGCCGTGGGCAACTCCATAGATCGTGTAGCCGGGCTTTGCCTCCATGATCGTGAGCCCCCTGCAGTCAGGCATTCCCTTGCCGGTCTTTTCCCGCAGCGTCCGATCATACAGGCCGAAAACGCGCTCATAAACCGCGGAGAAACAGACGTCCAGCGCCTGATGGGTGCAGGGAATCATTTTGGAAGCCCCGGTGGTGCCGGAGGTGTGCGCATAATAGACCACTTCGTCGCTTGTCAGCAGATTCCTGTGATTGCGACAGAGCATCCGTTCAATATACGGTTCATAATCTTCAAAGGTGGATAGCGGCACTTTGGCAGCGTAATCCGCATAGGAATGAATGTTCCGAAAATCGTATTTGCGCCCATATTCCGTGTTTTCGTTTTTCCTGATCAACTCCATTAACAGTTCCTGCATCACCGCGTTTCCGCGCAGGCTGTCCCTTTCCATGCGGTCCAGTGCAAGCTGACCGCCTGAAATGTATTTCTGCATCCGGTTTTTCCTCATTGCGTACCTCCTGAGAGCATCCAGGCAAGGGCGTCGTTGTAAGCTTTGCAGTATTGTTCGACGAGGGTTCGGGAATACAGTCTGGAATCGTAATTGATGTAAAAGGGAATCGGAGCCGAGGGATCCGAGCCGCCAAAGAGAATGATCTGGAACCGGGTAAACACGCCGTTCAGTCTGTCGTAGGCGAAGGTGGCTTTCGTGCCTTCCGGGAAGAAGGCGCTCATATCGAAGCCGGATTCGTAAACCACGATCATCCTGTCATGCTCTCCCGGCGTGACGCCGCGGTTGCCAAGGGACAGGTCGGCATAGCGCATGCCCAGTTCATTCTGCCTGTCGATCTCAAACAGGATGTCCCGCGGCGTATGGATGTCCGTCATATCCACGGCGACGGGTATGGAAGCGATGGTCATACCGATCAGATCCTGCTTCCAGTTTTCATCCCGCCCGTTAAAGGTCCATTCCACGGTGACCTTGCGCTCGCCGCTGCATTTTGACAGCGCGATCAGCCCGGCGGCTACAAAGAGTTTGTTCAGACTTGTTTGAAGCGTCTCGCAGCCTTTCTGCAATGTACCCAAAGGCATGGCTGTTTCGCTTATATACTGTCCGTTTCCTGTGCGGCGGGAAATGAGATCGGGTTTTGGATTGCAAAGGGAATCATCCCGGCTGA
>CAMOIA010000206.1 GCA_946615785.1 uncultured Clostridia bacterium | reverse complement strand
GTGCAACCCGCTTCCGGCGACGTCCAGTGGACGGACGTCCCCGCCATGGAAGCCAGGCTGCAGAGCCAGAGCGGCGACATCACCTGGCGGACGGACAAAAGCTGCCCGCTTGATTCCATCGAGGCTTCGACAAGAAGCGGCGATATCGACGCCAGCCTGATCGCCAAAAAGGCGGCGCTCTCGTCCACCAGCGGCGACGTAAGACTGAACGGAAGCGCGAATGAGCTTTCCGTCAACACCGTAAGCGGCGACGGGGACCTGTGCGGCGACTTTGAAAAACTGACGGGGACCTGCATCAGCGGCGATCTGGAGATCAGCCTGGAAGGCCCGGGCCGCGGCGATCTTCGTCTCAAAACCGTCAGCGGCGACATCACGGTGTACCTTCGCGGGGAAACACGCGCCGTGCGCCTGAACACGCGCACCGTGAGCGGCGACCTGGAGCTGAACGGCATCGTACGCGACGACGCTTCCCCCATCGCCATTCAGGTGGAAAGTGTCAGCGGAGATATCTCGCTGATCGGCTGAAAGATGAAAAATCAGTAGTCAAACGCGATTGGATGCGGTAAAATGGGGAAAAGTAACGTTGGGAGATGGCTTTATGATCAATTTGAGCACCCCGAAACTCGGCTTCGGCCTGATGCGGCTCCCCAAAACCCCTTCCGGCGCAATTGACATCGAACAGACCAAAGAGATGGTCGACCTTTTCCTGGAGGCAGGCCAGACCTATTTTGACACCGCGTACGTCTATGACGCGGGCGAATCCGAAAAGGCGGCGGGGGCCGCGCTCGTCGCAAGGCATCCGCGGGAAGCCTTCACCCTCGCGACCAAGCTGAACGTGCACGCTAACGGGTGCACGGATGCCGAAAGCGCGAAAAAACAGCTGGAAATCAGCCTCGACAGAACCGGCGCCGGCTATATCGACTATTACCTTCTGCACGCGGTCGGGGACGGCAACATCGGCACCTATGACCGCTACGGCATCTGGGATTTTGTGAAAGAAGCCAAAGCAAAGGGCCTGATCCGTCACTGGGGGTTTTCCTTCCACGGCTCGACCGGTCTTCTGGAGCGGCTTCTGACCGAACACGCCGACGCGGAATTCGTGCAGCTGCAGATCAACTACGCCGACTGGGAAAACCAGAACGTGGCTTCGCGCATCAATTACGAAACCGCGCGCAGACATCATAAGCCCATTGTGGTCATGGAGCCCGTCAAGGGCGGTTTCCTCGCCCAGCCTCCGGAGAGAGTGGCCCGGATCCTCAAATCCGCCAATCCAGACGCTTCCCTGCCCTCCTGGGCCATCCGCTACGTCGCTTCAAAGGAAGGCATTCTGACCGTGCTCAGCGGCATGAGCAACGTGGCGCAGATGAAGGACAACCTCTCCTACATGAAGGATTTCCACCCCCTTACGCCACAGGAGGAGGAAGCCGTCGAAAAAGCGCGTCTGGCCCTTCAGGACGTCGAAACAATTCCCTGCACCGCCTGCCGGTACTGCACGGAAGGCTGCCCCATGCAGATTCCCATCCCGCAGATCTTCTCCGCAAGGAACCTGGATCTTATCTGGAGCAGTCCGGAGCGCGCGAAGGGGCGCTATCAATACAGCGTAAAGGACCATGGCAAGGCGTCCGACTGCATTGCCTGCGGACAGTGTGAAAGCGTCTGCCCGCAGCACATCGGCATCATCGAAGCCCTTAAAACCTGCGCGGAGCAGTACGAATAAGCGCCATATCAAAATCGCCCGTATGCCCTGTTTTCAGGGAGCATACGGGCGGTTTTCATTTGCGGTTCCATCAGCGCTTCCACGCGTAGTTTATGACAAACGACGGCGCAAGATCAAAGGTGGAAAAGCCGAGCACGGAGGCCGTGTCCTCGCCTTCGAGGCTGCGGATGGAGACCTGCTGGCCAAGCTTCAGCTCCCTAAGAAAATACATTTCGATGCGGGAGAGCCTCTTCATGCGCTCACCCCGTTTTTCCAGCGACAGGGCGTCATAGCCCATTTCGCCGTAGCGCTGGTTGTTGGTGTGCCCAAGCTCGTCGATCCAGCTCGGGTACACCCGGCGGATATGCTGCTCGCGGTAGGACAAAAGGTCGAATTCGGCGCGGCTCTTCGCGTCCTTGACAAGGCATTCGTGCTGGGGAAAATTCATGTGATCCAGCTTGGCCTGATCCCGGCATATGCGCCTTGTCTCCACGTCCAGCAGCGATACGAAGACCGCACCCTGGATGGCGGGACGCCCGTCTTCATGGCAGAGCTGCGTTTCCCTGCGCCACACCTTGCCGAGCCGGTCGGACTGCCAGGTGGCAAAGGAAAGCACCTCGCCCGGCTGGACGGTGGAAACCATCTCAACCGTCATGGCCAGCATCACCCAGCAAACGCCGAGCTCGCGGATCATATGGGATATTTCCATGCCCTGCCGGGCCACGGATTCCTCGAAAATCAGCGCTACCATCTGCTGATACGCGTGGGGCACGATCGCGCCCGCGCCGTTCACCATGGAAGCGTTCACCATGGTTTCGCCGCGCACAATCCCGTTTTTGATCTCAGTCATGCCGCACGCTTCCTTCCGCACGGCCCAGGGCAAAGGCCGCACGGTTGACCGCGACGAACTTTGGCGGCACGCACGCCTCGATGGCGTCGTACCAGTCCGATTCCGGAAAATCGAAGTACCGTGACAGCCTGCCCATCAAAACGATATTCACTGCCCGTTCGGAGCCCGCCTCCCTGGCAAGGCGCAGACAGTCGATCGCGTCCAGCTGTGAAAGCGCGCCGAGCTTTTCCGTCAGGTTTTCCGGATACACCGCCGCGCCCGTGATCACGGGCATCGGGTCCATCTTTTGCGTGTTGGTCACGATTTTTCCGTCCTTCGCCAGGTAAGGAAGCCACCGCGCCGCCTCAAGCAGCTCGAAGGAGACGATCAGGTCCGCCTCTCCCTGCTCAATGATCGGCGAATGCACCCGCTCGCCGTACCGCACATAGGTGACCACGCTGCCGCCGCGCTGGCTCATGCCGTGCACTTCCGAAACCTTGACGTCGTACCCTTTGGTCAGCAGAAGGTGTCCGAGCAGTTTGCTCGCAAGCAGCGAGCCCTGCCCGCCGACGCCGACGATCATGATGTTTCTCGTTTTCATTCTGCTTTCCCTCCTTCAGGGAGCCCCAGCGCGCCGAAACGGCAGAGCTGGCGGCAGACGCCGCAGCCGACACAGAGGGTGGCGTCCACCCGCGCTTTTTTCTCCCGCACGGAAATGGCGGGGCAGCCGATCTGCATGCAGGCCTTGCAGCCGACGCATTTTTCGGCGTCCGCCGTGATGGGCGGCAGGCGTTTGACGCTCTTCAAAAGTGCGCACGGGCGGCGCGAAATGATCACGGACGGCTCGTCCGCCTTCAGTTCCTCCTTCACGGCCTCGTCAAGCGCGGCAAGGTCGTACGGATCCACCACCCGGACACGCCGGACGCCCATGGCTCTGCAGAGCGCCTCCAGATCGATTTTCGCGGCCGGATCCCCCTTGATGTTGTAGCCCGTCGTCGGGTTCTGCTGATGGCCCGTCATGCCGGTGATGGAATTATCCAGGATGATCACGGTGGACGG
>CAMOIA010000205.1 GCA_946615785.1 uncultured Clostridia bacterium | reverse complement strand
GCAACACTTTTATGATATCCACAAAGATAAAATTGGTATAACCGCCGGGGCTTCAACTCCGGATTGGTTGATTAAGGAGGTTGTCACACACATGAGCGACATTGAGAAGGACATTGCTCAGGAAGCGGTACTTACCGAAGAGGAGCAGCGCAAACAGGATTTTCTGGCCGACGTGGATAAATCCCTGGTGCGCATCCACAACGGGCAGACACTGACCGGCACGGTGGTGCAGGTCACCGAGGACGAGGTTTGCGTGAACATCGGCTACAAGTCCGATGGAATCATCAAGCGTGAAGACCTGGTCGTCAAGGACGTCAAGCTCGGAGACGAGATCGAGGTCGAGGTCGTCAAGGTGAACGACGGTGAGGGCAACGTGCTTCTCTCTCAGCGCAACATCATCAACCGCAAGGCCTGGGACGCCCTGATGGAAAAGTACGAAAACGGCGAATACATCGACGCGGTCGGCAAGGAAGCCGTCAAGGGCGGCCTGATCGCTTCCGCGGACGGCGTGCGCGCCTTCGTGCCTGCGTCCCGTCTGGCCCTGCACTATGTCGACAAGATCGGTCAGTTCGTCGGCCAGCCGATGAAGCTGAAGATCATCGACGTGGACAAGCAGAAAAAGCGCATCGTCGCTTCCCGCAAGGACGTTCTGATCGAAGAATCCGCCGCGAAGAAAGCGGCTGCCTGGGAGAAGCTTGAAGAAGGCGCTGTCGTGAAGGGCATCGTGCGCCGCTTCGCCGATTTCGGCGCGTTCGTGGACCTTGGCGGCGTGGACGGCCTGATCCATGTGACTGACCTGAGCTGGGGCCATGTGAATCATCCGAGCGATGTCCTGAGCGTGAACCAGGAGATCGACGTGAAGATCCTCTCCCTGGATCGCGAGCGCGAGCGCATTCAGCTCGGCTATAAGCAGCTGCAGCCCAAGCCCTGGGATAATATCGAAGAAAAGTATCCTGTCGGCACCGTGCTGGAGCGCCCCGTGGTCCGCATCCGCACCTTCGGCGCGTTCATCGAGCTCGAGCCCGGTGTGGACGGCCTTGTGCATATTTCCCAGTGCGCGCTCAACCGCGTCGGCAAGGTGGAAGACGTGCTCTCCGTCGGCCAGGTCGTGCGCGTGAAGGTGCTCAATGTGGATCCTGAGGCCAAGCGGATCAGCCTGAGCATCCGTGAAGTGCTCGCGGATGAGGCGATGAACGACGAAGTGCCCATGGACATTCCCGGCGACACGTTTGAAGAAGCTGTAGAAGATGCGGCCGAAACCGCCGCGGAAGCTGTTGAAGAAGCAGCCGAAGCTGTCGCGGAAGAGCCCGAAGCGCCCCAGGCGGAATAAGCCTTTTCGAATGGGGAGCCTGAAAGACGATTCACTGGAAGCCCGCCCTGTGGCGGGCTTCTTTCGGTAGAATCACGATGGGTAGGATTTAAACATGATCAGGAAAATGCCTCTGTGTCTGTTTGCGGTTCTGTTTGCGGTGATGCTGCTTTTTGCCTTTGCAGAGGGGGAAGAAAAGGAAGCGGCGGAAATTGCTTCTTCCTGCACGTTTACCTCCTCCGGCAGCCGCAATTCCATTCCGCGGCTTACGGACCGCGATTACGGCACCAATTTCGTCTGCACGAAAAGGCGGCACCCCTATATCGAGGTGAACGCAGAGGGAGCGAAAATATACGGGGTGTACATCTGCTTCGGCGATCTGAAGACACGCCCTTGGGAAGTGCAGGCGCTTGTCGACGGCAAGTGGACGGCGGTATACAATTGCGCAGGGGAGTATGCGCATGCCTACGCGCCGCTTGACGGTCTTTCGCAATTCCGCATCGTCAATTCGCAGGATTCGCAGACGGAGCTCAGCATATGCGAAATCTTTCTGTTTACGGAAGGGACGGTTCCGGACTGGGTGCAGCGGTGGGAGGCGACGGTCGAAAAGACCGATCTCCTGGTCCTTGCGGCGCACCCGGACGATGAGATCCTCTTTTTCGGCGGCACCATTCCCTATTATGCGAAGGAACGGGGCCTCAGCGTGACGGTCGCGTATATGACCTGCGGCACCTATGTGCGAAGAAGCGAATTGCTGGACGCGCTCTGGTATGCGGGCGTGCGCAATTATCCCGTGATCGGATCCATGTGGGACAAGTATTCCAAAAAGATCGATACCGCCTATAAGGCCTGGGACGGGAAAAACAACGTGTACCGCTACCTTGTGACGCTGCTTCGCTCGCTTCGCCCGGAAGTGGTGGTCACGCATGACGTGAACGGCGAATACGGCCACGGCGCGCACAGGGTCTGTGCGGACGCGATGCCCAAAGCCATTGAATATGCCATGGACGCATCGAAATATACTTCTGCCGGCGCGCCCTGGGCGGTCAAAAAGCTGTATCTGCATCTGTACAAGGAAAACGTCATCGAAATGGACTGGGACGCGCCGATGAGCGCCTTTGACGGAATGACCGGGTACGAAGTGGCAAAGGAAATGTACACAAAGCACGTTTCCCAGCAGAACGCCGGGCAGAAGAACGAGAAGGGCGTTTTTGAAAGGTTCGAGGTCGAGCCGAGGGAGAGCGATTATTCCTGCTACCGGTTCGGGCTTGCGTACACGGCGGTCGGGGCGGACGCGGAAAAGAACGATTTTTTTGAAAACGTTCCCGGATACTGATGCCTTCAAAGGCTGCGGTACCGCTTTCCCTGAACCTAAGATGCATGCATCGAAACGCCAAAAAACAGCCAAAAAACAAAAATCGGGCAGTTTCTGTCTTGACGGCCGGCACGGCAGCGGATATAATAAGCTAAATCGTTGATGGGGAGCAAGTACCCTGTGTGAAACCCTTCAAGAGAGCCGCTGCGGGTGGGAATGCGGCAGGGAAGCGCGGGCGAATGGACCCCGGAGAGCAAGCTGAAAGCGCGCGGCGCAGTAGGCGAGACGGAGTTTGTCCTCCGTGATCAAAGACAGGCATATGATGGTATGCTGAAAGTGGGTGTGTTTCACACCAAGCCGGGTGGCACCGCAGGCGATTTTTCGTCCTGTCCCAGCATTGCATGGGACAGGCTTTTTGTTTGTCCCGAAAGCGCCGATCCGCCGCTGAGCGGGTCATCAAAAACAGAATGCGGGCAAAGCCCGCGACGAAAGGAAGGTATCGCCATGAAGAAGTTTCTCGCCATTCTGCTTTCCCTGCTGCTCATCCTGTCCCTTTGCCCGCTTGCGAACGCGGAGGGCAAAACCTACAAAATCGGCATCTGCAATTATGTGGACGACGCGAGCCTGAACCAGATCGTGGAGAACATCACGGCGCGTCTTTTGCAGATCGCGGACGAACGCGGGGTCGCCTTCGACGTGAAAGTGGACGTCTGCTATGCCGACGGCGGCGTGATGAACCAGATTATTGACAATTTCATCATGGACGGCGTGGATCTGATGGTCGGCGTCGCGACGCCGGTCGCCATCGCCATGCAGACCAAGACGGAGGACAACCGCATTCCCGTGGTGTTCGCCGCCGTGTCCGATCCCGTTGCCGCGCAGCTGGTCGAAAGCCTTGAAGCGCCCGGCACGAACATTACAGGCACGAGCGATTTTCTGAATACCGATGCCGTGATCAACCTGATTTTTGCGGCAAACCCCGATGCCAAGAC
>CAMOIA010000204.1 GCA_946615785.1 uncultured Clostridia bacterium | reverse complement strand
TTGGCTTTAAGCACGGGACGATTCTGCCCATAACGGACGAAGAATATGATAAAATGAAAGCGCATGACTGGTCGCTCGTTCCGGACGGCCGGTGAGACGAAAGGGTGATCCCATATGTACGCGATTCAAAGCGAAGATCTTACGATCCGGAGCGGAAACAAAACCATCTTTGGCCGCATCCATTGCCCGCTTGCCGAAGGCAGGCATCCGCTGGTCATCTTAAGCCACGGCTATAACGGAAATCACAGCGATTTTGAACCTGAATGCCGTTTCTTTGCCGAAAACGGGCTGATTGCCTTCAGTTTCGACTTTTGCGGCGGTTCCGTACGCTCAAAAAGCTCCGGAGCGTCGACCGACATGACCCTGTTTACCGAAAAGGAAGATTTGCTTTCCGTGATCGACGCCCTGTCCGCCTTTGAAAACGTCGATCCGGACGCGGTTTACCTTCTTGGCGGCAGCCAGGGCGGGCTGGTGACGGCGCTGGCGGCGGAAGAGCGGGCTAACCTTGTGAAGGCCATGATCCTGTATTTTCCGGCCTTCAACATTCCGGACGATTGGCAGCCAAGTTTTGAAAGCGTGGAGCAGATTCCGGAAACCTTTTCGTTCTGGGGGCTCACGCTGGGGCGGAATTTCTTTGCTTCCATGCGCGATTTCAGCTCGTTTGACCATGTCGGCTCCTTTAAGAACCCGGTGCTGATCCTGCAGGGCGACAAGGACGAAATCGTTCGGCCTTCGGTCGCGGAAAAAGCAGCATCAAGATACGATCAGGCAAAGCTTGTGATCCTGCCCGGTGAAGGACATGGCTTTTCCCCGGAGGGCAGCCGCAAGGCCGTGCAGATGGCCCTTGACTGGATCCTGACAAGTAAGGCATAATTAATCCGGCCATGAAAAGAAATTGCCGCCGGCGCAGGCCCTGAACAGAACGCCTTATGAAAGCGCAGGTTTATGAAACACAGTATTTACGCGGATCTCTTTTTGATTTTTGCGAAAATCGGTCTTTTTACCTTCGGCGGGGGATACGCCATGATCCCCCTGATCCAGCGGGAGGCCGTGGAAAACAGGCGCTGGATCACCGCCGATGAAATGCTGGACGTCGTTGCCATTGCGGAATCGACGCCCGGCCCGATCGCCATCAATTCCGCGACCTTTATCGGGAGCAAGGTCGGCGGGGTATTCGGCGCCGTGTGCGCGACCATTGGGGTGGTTTTGCCGTCCTTTCTGATCATCGTAGCGCTTTCTTATGCGCTGGAGGCGTTTTCCCATTTGAAAGCGGTGCAATACGCTTTCTGGGGGATTCGGGCAGGCGTGCTGGCGCTGATCTTTAAAGCGCTCATTGCTCTTTTCAGACAGTGCAAAAAACGGTGGTTTGAAATTGCCGTCATGGTTTTTTCCTTTGCTGCCGTCGCCTTGTTCAGCATCAGTGCCATCTGGGTGATCCTCTTGTGCGCTTTGCTCGGGATCATCCTGGTCCGGACGGGGAAGGTGAAAGCATGATCCTTCTGGATTTGTTCTGGACGTTCTTCAAGATCGGCCTGTTTACCTTTGGCGGGGGCTATGCGATGCTGCCGCTCATCCAGTCGGAAGTGATGTCGCACCAGTGGATGAGCCTTGACGAAATCGTCAATTTCATTGCCGTCAGCGAAAGTACGCCCGGCCCCTTTGCCGTAAACATTTCATCCTATATCGGGCGGATCACAGCCGGCATTGCAGGCGCAGTCTGCGCGACGCTTGGTGTCGTGCTGCCCTCGTTCCTTGTCATTCTTCTCGTCGCGCGCTTCTACAGAGCCTTCCGGCACAGCCGGACGGTGGAAGGGGCTATGTGCGGTTTAAGGCCGGCTGTGATCGGTCTGATCGCCTCCGCGCTGCTTTCCATCGCTCAGCAGGTGTTCCTTCAGAGCGCGGAAAAATCCCTTCCCGCGGTTTTGACCAGCGCCGCGGTATTTGGCCTCATGACACTTCTGTCGTTTCGGAAAGTGCATCCGGTGCTGATCATCGTCCTGTCCGGCGTGATCGGCGTCGCGGCCGGATACATGCTGGGGCTGTAAGGAAGGGGTAAATGGGTTCATACGTTTTCAGAAAAGAAAAAAAGCACATGCCAAAGGACGCGTCCCCCGGCATGTTTGCACTGGAAACTGTATCGATTTGAGCGCCGTTTGCCTTCAGGCAGGGGTGCCCTGTTCCGCTTCGCCATCCTGTTTTTTCGGAAGGGCAAGCGGAAGAGTGCCGTGAAAGCTGGTCCAGCGGTCGTTGCTTTCAACGGTGATGCCGCCGCCCGCTTCCTCCAGGGTCTGTTTGGTGATGAAAAGGCCCATGCCCCGTCCTTCGCCTTTGCCGGAAAAGCCGGCTTCAAAAATGGAATCGGCAATTTCCTCCGGAATGCGCGGGCCGTTATTGCGCACCGTAAAGCTGCATTCCTTCATGGTTTCGTTCAGGTATACCCGAATTTTCGGGTGGCGTGTGTCCTTCAGGGCGTCCCGCGCATTGTCGATCAGGTTGGACAGGCACCGGCACATTTCCCAGTCGCGGATGGGCAGATGCTCCCATCTGGCGTGGATTTCGGTTTCAAAGTCAATGCCCTTTTCCCGGCATTCCTCCGCTTTCGCCATCAGCAGGGCGTTGACGGGCGCGTTGGCCGTGCGAAGCGTTTTGCCAAGGGAACGGATATCGCCGTACACCTCTTCCATATAGCGCATGGCTTCGTCATATTCCTTCATTTCCATCAGCCCGTAGATCACCTGCAGATGGTTGAGGAAATCGTGCCGCTGCGCCCTGAGCGCGTGGTTCTGGTCCGTCATGGCCTGCACGGTCTCGTCCAGGCTGTTCAGATCGTGCCGGACGCGAATGGTATCCACAGCCTCGCGGATATCCACGACGGCGCCCAGCGTGACGACGACAGAGAGAAACACCACTGCGGTTTTGCTCAGCGTGTTTGGTGCTTTTCCCATGAAAAGGTAGACCGTCAGCCCGAGTGCGCTGATGATCTCCAGTACGTTTACGATGATGGCATATACAGCCAGCTTGAAGGCGTCCGGCTGCCGGCGCCGGGGCCTGTGCGTCATTTTCAAAGGAATCAGCCTCCTATATGCCGACGACTTTCACGTTTTCGTCTCCGCAGACCTCCCGGAGCAGGCCTGCGCATGCAGCCGCGTCCTTCTGCCAGCAGGTCTGCGGCAGCTGGATCAGGCGTTTTTCTTCCATCGGTTGGAGATACACGGGCACATTTCCGCGCTCAAGCCCCGAAAGAAGCTGTTTCAGGCTTTCAAGGTGCATGAGCGGAGCGTGCACATAGATGCGGACGCTGCCGGCAGGTTTAGCGTTCTGGGCGGGCTTCTGCTTTCCGAGCCGTTTTTCAAGCCCTTCGCGAAGCATCTCTGCCTCTTCGACGATCAGCTTCGGTTCTTCGTCCTCGCGCACGCTGAGCCGGCCGGAAATCAGGACGGCTTCGTCCTCCCTGAGCAGATGGCTGATGTTTGCATAGACGCGGGGGAAGACCAGCCCCTCCACCTGTCCGTACAGATCCTCCAGGGTGATAAAGCCCATCATTTCGCCTTTTTTGGTGGCTTTGCCGCGGAGTACCGCAATGAGCCCGCGCGAAAGCACCTTTCTTCCGTCTTCCGTCGTTGTCTCTTTTCTTTTGTCTTTGTTAAACAGT
>CAMOIA010000203.1 GCA_946615785.1 uncultured Clostridia bacterium | reverse complement strand
GGTGATGGTAACGATGGTATTGTTGAAAGAAGAACTGATGTGCACCACGCCATGTTCGACAAGCTTCTTTTCACGGCGCTTGCGGCTGACCTTCTTAAGTGCTTTCTTGGGTGCCATTTATATCCCTCCGAACCCCGATCGGGGTAATTTAGGTCCTTGCATGGACGAAAGAAGAATCCTTATCCTGCCGCCTTAAGCGGCCGGGGATCACTTTTTCTTATTGCCCACGATGCGCTTGGGGCCCTTGCGGGTACGCGCGTTGTTCTTGGTGTTCTGTCCGCGGACGGGCAGGTTGCGGCGATGACGCACGCCGCGGTAGCTGCCGATTTCCACCAGACGCTTGATGTTCAGGGACACCTCGCGGCGAAGGTCGCCCTCCACCCTCAGGTGATGCTCGATATACTCACGCAGCTTGCTGATCTCGTCTTCGTTGAGATCCTTCACGCGGGTGTCGGGATTGATTTCAGTCTCGGCGAGGATCTGCTTGGCCACTGCCGGGCCAATGCCGTAGATGTACCTCAAACCAGCCTCGACGCGCTTTTCTCTGGGCAGATCAACGCCTGCTATACGTGCCATGTGTTGGTTACACCTCCAGTAAAATCAGAGCCTTCGGGCACAGGGCGAATACGGCGTAGAAAGCGTATCCGCTTTGCTGTCCCTTCAGCTTTCACGATCGGTGCGATACAACCCTGTACGCACCTTCTGCCCGCTTTGCTTCAAAGCGGGCGCAAACGGGAATTTGCTATATGCTCGGTCCCTGCGGTCCCAAGGGGGAGCCTTGGGCAGCCGCCCGCAAAGGACGATCATACTCAACGTTCGCGGTCAGTGACCGCACTGCCAGACTCAGCCCTGGCGCTGCTTGTGCTTGGGGTTTTCGCAAATCACCATGATACGGCCTTTGCGCTTGATCACCTTGCACTTTTCGCAGATGGGTTTCACAGACGGACGGACCTTCATTCGTTCATTCACTCCTTCTGGTACCCGCTTTCGCGGGAGCGGATGTCATCGGGAAAACGGGTTAATTTTCCCGTCTATGCCGGCGAATAACGCCGGAAGATGAGGCATAAAGCCGGATCTTCAGTTCTTTGAGCGCCATGTGATGCGCCCGCGTGTCAGGTCGTAGGGAGAAAGCTCGATGGTCACCTTATCGCCGGGATAGATGCGGATAAAGTTCATGCGCATTTTTCCGGAGATATGGGCCATGATTCGATGGCCGTTGGGCAGTTCCACCTGGAACATCGCATTCGGCAACGCCTCGATGACCTTGCCTTCCATTTCGATTACATCATCCTTCGACAATCGGTTCTTCCCTCCCTGAATCTGTAACCTCGGCGCGAGGCATGAATGGGTACAGCGCCTTCCTGATATCGCTGTTCTTGAGCCTTCCTTCCCTGTAGGCAGCCGCGATTTCCTCAAGGCGGCAGGGGCAGGAGCGCAAGTGTTTGCGACGCTTTTTCTTCAGCTTTTCAAGCGGATGCGTGTCGCCGTCCGCAATCAGGACAAAATCGGCGTCCAAATGACATAATACCACAAAAGCCCTGCCTTTGTCACGCCCTTTTTGCGAAATTACGACACTTCCGTCAAAAATTTCCGGTTTCATTTTTTTACCTTGTCTGATGACGCAAAACGGGATTTTCAGTCCTCAAGACCCAGACTCTGACGAACCAGCGCATGATTCTCGTCAACGATGTGCCCGTCGCAGACGATATCCCGCACGAGGCCCCTCGCCTGATAATAGCTGATGAGGGGCGCGGTCTGTTCGGCATACACTTTCAGCCGGTTTTCAACCGTTTCAGGCAGGTCGTCCTTGCGCTGCACCAGTTCCTCGCCGCAGACGGGACAGACGGTGGAGCCGTTCAGCGCGGAAATGTGGGTGGTGTTTCCGCACTTGGGGCACACCCTGCGGCCGGAAAGACGGCGGATAATGGCGTCGTCTGAAAGAATGAAATTCACGACCGCGTCGATCTTTGCGAACGTGCCAAGCGCCTCCGCCTGTGCGACGGTCCGCGGGAATCCGTCAAGAATGTATCCGTTCGCGCAGTCAGCCTGCTGGAGCCTTTCCTTGACGATGTCGATCACGACAGCGTCCGGCACCAGTTCGCCCTTTTCGATGCAGGCCTTCGCCTTCAGGCCGGTCGGCGTCCCCTCGCGGATGGCCGCGCGAAGAATTTCGCCGGTTGAAATCTGCGGAATGGAAAGCTCCTGCATCAGGCGCTGCGCGTGCGTTCCTTTGCCGGCACCCGGCGGTCCCAGAAAAATAATGTTCATCACTGCGTTCCTCCTTTTCCGTCGGCAAGCCGCCATGAAAGCACAAAATAAGCTAAGTTCCCCTTTTGAGAAACTTAGCGACAGTATAAGATAAAAACATGAAAAAAACAAGTCTGAAAACGGGAAATTCCGTAAAAAATTTGCAAAAAACCGCACATTTTGTGGTTGAGCGCGCCCTCTTGGGCAAAAAAGCCCAAGGGCCGTTCCTTAACGCACGCAAAACCGGACGAGGACGCCGTCCTTTACGGCGGTCAATAACCGCGTCCCGCGCCTCCTCACGATGTCTGCTGCCCGGCGCCTCTTCCCGCTGCCTGCGCTTGACAATCTTCCTTCGTTTTTGTAAACTTCCAATCGTCAGCGCTTTGCTGTCAGGAGGTTCAAATGTCCATTCGTTTCACGCCGGAAATGCGTTCGACAAGGACGATCCTTGCGCCGGATATTTTCCCGACCCATCTCAAGCTCGTCCGGGAAATTTTTGCGCTGCACGGCTACCATCTTGTCACGCTGCGCGACGAGGGCAAGCACATTCTGGACACGGCGCTCAAATACGTACACAACGATATCTGCTATCCGGCCATCTGCACCATCGGACAGCAGCTCTACGCCCTGACAAGCGGCGAATGGGACCCTGATAAGGTGGCCCTTCTTCAGTTCCAGACCGGCGGCGGATGCCGGGCGTCCAATTATGTGATGCTTTTGAAAAAAGCGCTCGAGAGCATGGGGCTTGCAGACCGCGTGCCTGTGATTTCGCTGAATTTTCTCGGCATGGACGACAATCCAGGCTTCAAGATCACCCTTTCCATGATCGTCGAAGCCTTCCGTTCCTTTGTATACGGCGATATGCTCATGCTTTTGAAAAATCAGACCCTTCCCTACGAGACCGTACCGGGTTCTGCCGAAAAGCTCTGCGACCTTTGGGCGCAGCGGCTGACGGAACAGTTCCGCCTGCACAAAGGGCTTACCTTTGCGGCGCTGAAAAAAAACCTTTCCGCCATCGCGGCGGATTTTCACGCGCTTGACCAGGACCGGAGCCGTAAAAAGACCAAGGTCGGCATCGTGGGTGAAATCTATGTGAAGTATTCGTCCTTTGGCAACAACGGCCTTGAGAAAACCCTTCAGCAGCTTGACTGCGAAACCATGGTGCCCGGCGCCCTCGGATTTTTCCAGTACTGCCTTGCCAACGCGGAATCGAACCATCTATATTATGGAGGAAACCCGATCAAACCGGCCGTTTCCATGAAAGCCCTGCACGTAACGGAGCACTGGGAAGAGGCCATGGCAGAGGCGCTCAGGCCCTATCCGGAATTCGTCACCCCGCCGTCTTTTCCGCGCGTGCGGGAGCTTGCGGAAAAGGTGATCGATCCCGGCGTCAAAATGGGCGAAGGATGGCTTTTGCCCGCGGAAATGCTGGAATTATACGACGG
>CAMOIA010000202.1 GCA_946615785.1 uncultured Clostridia bacterium | reverse complement strand
ACGTCGGCGGTGGAGAGGCTGTGATTGCCCTGCCCCGCGAACGTGCCGTACACCTGATCCCTGCCTTCCAGATCGTGCGCCTCACAGTTGAACGGGTTGTCCATCACAGGATAGCCGGAGTCCACCTTCCACTCTTCCCTGAAGCGGCCTTCAAAAAAGCTGTAGACCGCGACCGTGGACCGGGTGTAATACCCGCGGCTCATGATCAGGTACGGTCGCTCGCCGTCAAGGTACGCCGCGCCCGCAAGGAACCTGTCCACCCGGTTGCACGGTTCGATGCGCCGCATGGCGTAATCGCCCCACATCAGTCCGTCGTCTTCTCTGGGATAGGGATATGGAATCGTGTCCAGCTCCTCCCCCATGCCGGAGAACATGGTCAGGTATTCCGGCCCTTCAAAGATAAAGCCTTCGAAATCGGTCAGGTCGTTTCTTGGACTGCGGGAGGGTGCATATACATGAATGAATGTATCCGCAAGCGCCTCGGCGTCCGCCCTTGACAGCGGATAGGCGTATTGGTTTTCCATGCCGAAGCACGCTTCGAGCGTCTTTGGCCAGTGTCCCGCCACCACCTCCGGGTGCGCATGCCAGGTCATAAACGTTCTGATCAGATATTCGCGGTATCCCGCGGCCGAGCAGACATAGTTATCCTCGTTCGTGACGCCGCGCGCCTGATCCGCCTTGGGCAGCGTGATATACCGTTCCCAAAGAACGCTGCCGTCCGGCGCAAACCGGGTCATCTTCGTGCCCGGCGCGGTTTTGACCGCCATTTCCGCTTTTCCGTCCAGATTGAAATCCATCACGATAAACTGGGTGTAATGGGCGCCGGCGCGGATGTTCGGCCCCATATCAAGCCGCCACAGCAGGGTGCCCTCTTTTGTAAAACAGTCGATCAGACAGCGGCCCGTATAGCCTTTGTGGCTTACGTCGTGCGAATTGGAAGGATCCCATTTCAGAAAATACTCGTATTCGCCGTCCCCGTCCACATCCCCGACGGACATGTCGTTCGCATGGTATTCAAACGCCTGTCCCGCGGGCGTTACGCCGCCCTGCGGCCTGTTCAGCTTGATTTCCAGATAGTTTTTCCCGCTTGCAAACGGCTTCACCGGGGCACAGGGCGCCTGCGCGTTCTTGCCGTCCGGATCTTCCGCCGCCACCTGATAGCTGTCCTCCATCGTGCCGTCAGCGTCAAGATAATTGGTGCTGTCCGTCACATACGCGATTTCCTTCCCGTTCCGGTACACGCGGAACACCTTTCCGGTCAGTCCCGTTTGGCTGTGTCCGCTCCATTCCTCCCGCAGAAAACGCCAGCTTAAGAAAATGCCCTCGTCCGTCCTGCACACGGCAAGGCCGCGCCCAAGCTTTTCATAATGCGGATGAAAAACCTTCCGCACGGGGGTTTCGATTTTTTCGCTCTTGCCGACCGCTCTGCCCTCGCTGTCCAGCGCTTCCACCCGGAAAAAATGCGGAACATGCGTTACCTTGCGAATTTCGGCGTGCGTTTCCTTGGTTTCCAGGACGGGAATCCATTCCATCCCGTCCCGCCCGCTGTCGGTCCAGAGAACCCGGTAAATCGCCGCTTCCGCCGCCTTGTCCCAGGAAAGGACAATTCGCTCTTCTTCAACCGCATCAATGTGAATCTGCATGGTCAATTCCTCCAGTCCTTATGGTCTCGCATCCCGCAAATGGCTTGCCAATCTCCCCCGCCTATTGTACAATGCGAAAGTCAAGAAAGAAAGGGGTGAATTGCATGTCCGTACAGGAGCACAGGCAAAAGCTCTACGCGCGCATCGCAGACAAAAGCATCGTCATCTGTCACGCGGGGATTCCGCTGCATACCAATGAAGATGATTACTACAATTTTGAGGTGAACAGCCAGTTTTTTTATCTGACCGGCCTGGAACGTGAAAAAATGGTGTTCATGGCGTTTAAAAACGGTGACGCCGTGCAGGAAACGCTTTTCATTGAGGAGGCTGATCCGCTGCACGAGCGCTGGACGGGCAAAATGCCGACGAAAGAAGAAGCCATGAACGTAAGCGGCATCAGCGACGTGCGCTTCCTTCCGTCGCTCTCGGCCAGCGTCAGCCGGATCCTTGCCCGGTACGAAGTGGAGCACGCGTACTTTGACGTTTTCCGCTGCGAAGAAGAGGATTATGCCGACCACAACGCGATCATGGCGCAATCCTTCCGCCGCAAGTACCCCGCCGTCACGCTTCACGACCTGCACAACGCCTGCGTACCGCTTCGCGAATGCAAGGACGGGGATGAAATCGAGCGTGTCCGCAAGGCCGTCTCCATCACAAAGCAGGGGCTTGACAGGGTGATGAAAACGCTGCGGCCCGGGATGACGGAATATCAGGCGCAGGCCGAATTTGAATACACCTGCAAGTCCCTCGGCGCGACCCGCTTTGCCTTTAACAGCATTTCCGCCTCCGGCCTTAACGGCTGCATGATGCACTATAACACCAACAGGGACGAAATCAGGCCCGGGACGCTCCTTTTGATGGACCTTGGCGCGAAATATGGGAATTACTGCAGCGACATTACCCGCACGTTCCCTGCCGACGGTCATTTTACGCCCCGCCAGCGCCAGATTTACGATCTGGTGCTCGCCGCCAACCGCCGCGTGGCCGAGGAAGCCAGGCCCGGGCTCACCCTGCGCGACCTGAACGACATTGCAAAGCAGGTGCTCGGGGAAGGACTTGTAAAGTTCGGCCTGATCGAGGACGCAAAAGACGTGGGCAAATACTACATGCACTCCGTCAGTCATTCCATCGGCATCGACTGCCACGACGCATGCTTCGCAGGCGACGAGCTGAAACCCGGCTGGATCGTCAGCGACGAACCGGGGCTGTACATCGACGAGGAAGCCATCGGCATCCGGATCGAGGACGATCTGCTCATCACCGAATCAGGCTGCGAAGTGCTGAGCCGGGCCATTGTGAAAGACCCGGACGAAATCGAATGGATCATGCAGGACCGTTCAAGCGGATCGTGATCCTGTCATCACCCATTCACCGGCCCGCAGCCTGAAGCGCCGGCCGTCCTTCAAAGGCCAGACGCTCGCTTCCTTCCGGCGCTTTTCCCGGAAGGAAGGTGCGTCCGGCCTTTTCTTTACAGATGGATCATTTCAGCATCCGGCGGACTTCGTTCAGCGATTTATCGCTCTTTTCCGCAATGGATGCAAGGTCGTCAAATTCCGCCTTTTCCCGCGAAACCCCCATCCCGAAAGCTCGTTTGACGCGCACTTCGCCGTATGGGGTCCCGATCGTTTCGATTTTCCTTGAAAGCGCGTACCGGCTCATGTCCTGGCGCCGAATGCCGAGGGTGGTGGTGTGCTTCATGATCACCTCCGCCAGACGGTCCGCGTCTTTTGGCAGGCAGACAACGCTGAGCAGCACGCCCGGACGGTTCTTTTTCATTCCCACGCTCTGCGTGTAAACGTCCCGCGCGCCCGCTTTGAACAGGCGCTCCATCGCAAAGCCGATGTCCTCGCCGGTCATATCGTCAAGGTTGCATTCCAGTTTTGTGATCTGCTCCCGCTCCCCTTCGCTCTCTCCGAGGAAAGCCCGCAGGCAGTTTGCCCGTTCAAAATCCTTCTGGCCCATGCCGTAGCCGATCGCCGACACCGCCATCACCGGGCTGTCACCAAAGCGGCTCACGAAATGCCGCAGCAGCGCCGCGCCCGTGGGCGTGCACAGTTCGCCCCGGAC
>CAMOIA010000201.1 GCA_946615785.1 uncultured Clostridia bacterium | reverse complement strand
TAAAAGTGCTGCGGAATTTCCGCTTCACATTCCACCAAGCAGGTGCGCGGGCAATTCGCCCGGCAGGATTCGTACAGTCTTTTTGTATTCGCGCTCCCCCGGCCGCCAAGCACGATCATGCAATCGCTTTCCCGGGCGAGGCGCTCCGCTTCCGTCTGCCGCTCCTTCGTGGCGGAACAGATGGTTTTGCGAAACACGGGGTTGGCGATTTTCCCATCCAGGCAGGCCGTGATCTCTTCCCATGTTTTCTGCGGAAACGTGGTCTGGGACACGACGACCGCCCGGTCCATTTCAGGCAGCGCTTTCGCGCTTGCAAGGTCCGGCACGATTACGCAGACGCCCTCCTGCCGTCCCCTTTCGCTTTCCCGGAAGCACCATCCCTTCGTGGCCTGCACCTCCGGATGCTCCCGCTCGCCGATCAGCACGACCGGAATGCCCTCCTGCGCGCTCTTTTGCACAATTCTGTGCACAGACGCCACATATTCGCAGGTGCAGTCGATCACGGAAAGGCCCTTTTGCAGGCACGCGTCCGTCACGTCGGGCGGCTCGCCGTGGCTTCTTAAAATCAGCGCGCTGCCCGCGGGGACCGCGTCAAGGCTTTTGCATTTTTCAACGCCCGCCCGAAGCAGCGTTTCCACCGCGAAACGGTTGTGGATCAGCTCCCCCAGCGCATATACCTTCAGCCCGCGTTCTTTGGCTTGTTCTGCTTCCCTGAGGGCCTTTTCCATTGCCTTTCGAACGCCTACACAAAAGCCGGAATGCTTTGCCAACGTTATGGGCATGCCAAAGGACCTCCAAAACAGACCTATTCCGTATACTGCATTTCGATATAAATCTTTATTTTCCTGCCTGTAAAAAAAATTTTTTCTGTTTTTTTGCTTCGCTCCTCCCGCATTTTCCATCCGGCCCGCTTTAAGCCCTCCCAGCGGTTTTTCCGATGGAAAACATTCCCCTTGACGCTCCCATCTAGGATCATTAAAATAGAATGGTGAAGCAATGCCGCCCGGCAAATCCGCTTCTCAAACAGGAGAAAACCATGCCATTTGCAATTGCCATCGACGGGCCGGTCGGAGCCGGCAAATCCACCATCAGCGATCAGGTCGCCGAAAGACTGCACATTCTGCACATGGATACCGGCGCCATGTACCGCGCCGTTGGGCTTTCCTGCCTGCGCGCAGGCGTCGACATCAACGATGAAGCCGCCGTGACGAAGCATTTGCAGGACGGCAAAGCCGAAGTCTGCGTCCGATACGCCGATTCCCTCCAGCATACCCTGTTAAACGGCGAGGACGTTTCCACCGCCATCCGCACGCAGGAAGCGGGCACGGCTGCCTCCGCCGTTTCAAGGTATCAGGCCGTCCGGCACGCCATGGTCGCCCTGCAGAGGGACTTTGCAAAAGGACAGAGCGTGCTCCTTGACGGCCGGGATATCGGGACTGTCGTGCTCCCGCATGCGGACGTCAAGATTTTCCTCACCTCCTCCGATGCCATCCGGGCCGAGCGCCGGCAGAAACAGCTTGCCGAAAAGGGCGAATTCAGGTCTTTTGAAGAAATCCTTGCAGAAGTCCGCGCAAGGGATCTGCAGGACGAGACCCGCGCGATCGACCCGCTGCGCAAAGCGGACGACGCGGTCATCGTGGACAGCACCGAATTGACCATCGAAGAAACCGTGGACGCGATTCTTTCCATTGTGCATCAAAGAACCGCAGGAAAGGCATAAGCCATGGCAGAAAAATCCAAAGCAGATCTTTCCGGGCATACCCGCGTTTACGGGCTGGCCCGCGTCTTCGCGCGCCTCGTATCCCACGTGCTCTTTCCGGCACGCTATCTTCACGGGGAGCGCCTCCGCACGCTCGAGGCTCCGGCCATCCTGATCGCCAACCATCAGTCATGGCTTGATCCGCTCGTCATCGCGGCGATCTGTCCGCACGAGCTGCGCTTTCTCGGAAAAAAGGAACTGCACGAGGGGAAGTTCGCCGGGTACGTGATGGACCACCTGCACATGATCCCCGTCGCGCGCCACGAAACCGATCTTGCCGCCATGCGCGCCTGCGCAAAAGCGCTCCGGGACGGCTATGTGCTCGCCATTTTTCCGGAAGGTACCCGCCACCAGAAGGAAATGATGCAGGAAGTGGAAACCGGCTCTTCCCTGCTCGCGCTCAGAAGCCGGGTACCGCTCATTCCGGTTTATTTTGATCAGAAGCTCCGTTTTCTCCGCCGCACCGACGTGCTGGTCGGAGCGCCGATCGATTACGCCGATCTGTGCGCGGACGGCGCGAACATGGAAAACGCGCAAAAACTGGACAAACGCATTCATGACCGGTTTTACGAAATGCGCGCGCAGGTCAGAAGCGCCAATGGAAAGCAAGGAGGCTCCACATGAGCAGACTCGGAGATCTCATCCACCTCGAACGCACGCGGCAGGGCATGACCTTCAAACAGGTCGCCAGAAAATGCGGCGTCAGCGAAAAATTCCTGCAGGAGGTGGAAGACGGCAGGCGCATCATCGCCGACGACCAGGCCCGGCGCATCCTCAAAGCCATCGGCCTGCAGCAGCATAACGAATCCGAATTCACCCTGGACGACATCGCTTCCACCGTCGATCTGCAAAGCGCCATGCCCCGCATGGAAAAGGCGCTCGCGCAGAAGGCTAAAGCACAGGCGCCTTCAAAGCCCGAAGAAAAGCCCGTCGCCAGCGCCGGCACGCCCGGTTCCATCTGGCTGGACGCGCTCGCAGGCGTTTTAAAGCACGTACCTGTATACAACGCCGTCATGAAAGAAGTGGATCACCGCCTGCTCCCGGTTTCCGACGGAAAAATCGCAGGCGCCCCCGCGGACAAGGTTTATTACATGGTCGCTCCGGACAACGCCCTGCGGGGCTTTCGCGTGCTGAAAGGGGATTACCTGCTGGTCGTCCCGGCACAGACGCCGGTTGACGACGCCATCATGCTGATCAAAACCCCCATCGGGCTCGTCCTTCGCAAGGTCAAAACGCTGCCACGCTTTGAGGCCATGCTGCAGACGTTCGACCAGGGCTGCGAAAGCGAGATCAGGCCTTTCAACGAAATCACCGTCGTCGGGCGCTGCGTGCGCCTGGAAGCCGAGCTGTAAAACCAACACGCCCTGATAAGGAGGTTCTCCATGCGCACAGACATCGAAATCGCCCAGGCGGCGACCCTCAGGCCCATTTCCGAAATCGCCCTGAAAGCCGGAATCCGTGAGGAAGAGATTTCCCCTTACGGAAAATACATCGCGAAAATCGACGATCTTGCCGTCCAAAGGCGCCTGAACGCACAGGGAAAGCTGGTTCTTGTGACTGCGATCACCCCGACCAGCGCCGGCGAAGGCAAGACCACTGTTTCCATTGGCCTGACCGACGCGCTCAACCGCATCGGCAGGAAAGCCATGGCCGCCCTGCGCGAGCCCTCCATGGGGCCTGTCTTCGGCCTCAAGGGCGGCGCGACCGGCGGCGGCATGGCGCAGATCGTTCCGATGGAGGATATCAATCTGCATTTCACCGGCGATATGCACGCTATAGGTGCGGCGAACAACCTGCTTGCGGCGATGCTCGATAATCATATAATCAAGGGCAACAAGCTTGATATAGATGTGAATAATATCTCATGGAAGCGCTGTGTTGACTTGAACGACCGCGAGCTCAGACAGATAGTTGTAGGACTCGGCGGCAGGCTCAACGGTGTGCCGCGCGAGGACGGG
>CAMOIA010000200.1 GCA_946615785.1 uncultured Clostridia bacterium | reverse complement strand
CGCCGGAATCCCGAAAGCCGTGATCCATTTTAAGCTCCTCGCCAAGCCCGATCCCGGACGCGATGTCAGCCAGCGCCTGCTCGCATACGAGTTTCTGGCGGATGGCCGTCATTTTTCCTTCGCGGATACCGGTAAAGCGGCGATAAATGGTATCGCTGATGCAAAGCTGCAAAACCGCGTCGCCGAGAAACTCCAGCCGCTGGTTGTTCTCCTGGCCGCAGGAAGGGTGTTTGAGCGCGAGCGAAAGAAAACGTTCGTCATGAAAGGTGTAACCAAGCTTAGACATGAGTTTTGTGTACAAACCAACACCGCCCGAAAACAGGATCAAGGCGCGCCTGAAAAACAGGCGCGCCGCGGATCCTTACTGATGCTTTTCAATATACTCCGCAATGTCTCCGACCGTCTTCAATTCCGTGATGGCGGCATCTTCAACCGTCAGATCGTACTGATCCTCCAGGTCCATAATCAGCACCATGATGTTTGCGCTGTCCGCTTTCAAATCCTCAAGGAGCCTTTTATCCGCCGTGACCTCGGAAGGATCCAATTTCAGTTGTTTTGCAATCATCGTAGAAACCGTGTTCAGAATGTCCTGATTCATTTTTCCGTCTCCTTTGTTTTTATGCAACAGGCCGAAGGGCATTTTCCCCTCAGGCCTCATGCTGCTCATTTAATGCGGCGATATCCTGCCGGATCGCTTCAGGCACCTTCTTTTCGGCCATCAGCACGGCCTGCCGGATCGCACAGGCGATCGCGTGCGCGTTGCTCGAGCCGTGTGCCTTCACGACGACGCCGTTGACGCCAAGCAGGGGCGCTCCGCCGACCTCAGTATAATCCATGACCTTCTTGACGCGCTTGAAGGCAGGTTTTGCGATCAAAGCGCCGATTTTCCCGCGCGTGTCGGCAAGCAGCTCCTTTTTGATGATGCCAAGGAGCGTTCCCGCGACCCCCTCCATGAATTTCAGGATCAGGTTGCCGGAAAAGCCGTCGCTGACCACCACGTCAGCGATGTCCGCCGTGATGTCACGTCCTTCAACGTTGCCGATAAAGTGGAAGGGCGCCGCCTCCATCATCGGATAGGCGGCTTTGACCATCGCATTGCCCTTTTCCGCTTCCGCGCCGATGTTCACAAGCCCGACCCGCGGCTTTTCAACGCCGCGGACAAGCTTCATGTACGCCGAACCCATGATGCCAAACTGCGGAAGGTACTGCGGCAGGCAATCCACGTTCGCTCCGCAGTCGATGAGGCAGAAGAAATCCTTCCCGTTCGGCAGAAGCGGCGCGAGCGCAGGCCTGTCCACCCCTTCGATCCGTCCGAGGCGGAACATGCCGCCCGCAAGCACAGCGCCCGTGGAACCCGCGGAAACGAAGCCGTCCGCACGCCCTTCGCGAACCGCAAGCATACCCTGCACGATGGCGGACTGCTTTTTCTGCCGCACGGCCATGACAGGCGCGTCGTGGTTGGTGATGACCTCCGGCGTATCCAGAAGGATATACCGATCCTTTACGTCGTCCGATCCTTCAAGGAGCGGCGTCATCGCATCCATCTGGCCCGCCAGCGTCAGTTTCAGGTCGGGGTTGGCCCTCAGCGCTTCCAGAGCGCCTTCGACCGTACATTTCGGCGCGTCGTCGCCGCCGCAAACATCCAGGAAAATATGTATCATCGCTTCAATCCTCCAGGTCATAGGACCCACTTGATTTTACCACAGTTCATCCCGCTTGACAAGCAATGCCAAAGGCGGAGAGTATCATCCCTTCGGCTTTTTGAAAATCACGAGCTTGCTGGCAAAATAATTGAAGATCACCACAAGGACATTCGTGATCAGCTTGTCCGGGCGGTCGGGCATCACAAAGAGCAAAAGGGTATACAGCCCGATGTCAAACAGAAAATAGGAAAGAAGCCTTGCCGAAACGAACAGCGCGAATTCCCTGCCGGCACCGCGCCAACCCTTCTCATGGCTTTGAAAAACATACCTTTTGTTTGTGAAAAACGCAAACAGAACCGATATGACCCACGCGGTTGTGTTGCACACGTTCCCCATGAGCCGGAACCGCACGGGATCCTGTGAAAGCGCGTCCAGGCCGACAAGATGCCGCATGATCTCATAGACGATCCAGTTGACGGCCGTGGTCGCAAGACCGAACGCGATATAAAGGATCAGTTCCTTCCGTTTCACCGGATCGTTCCATATGCCACGCATCGATGCAATGATTTTCTTCATCCTTCACGCTCCATCTCAAATCGCAGCGTATCGCCGTCGTCCCCGCGCACGTAATCCGCAGAGAGAATCCTTTCCCGCGAAAGCGAGCGGGCTTTCTGCGCCCTTTTGACACGGGAGTTTGGCAGATACCAGAGTTCCCGGTCGTCCCACGAAACGGCAATCACGTTTTTATACATCGGTGGCTTTCCTGCCTCGTCTGTCATGACAAGCAGACGGATTGCCTTTTCATGGTCCCTGGAATAGGCAAAAAAACGTTCGATCATGGTTCCACCTGATAAATCCTGATTGCATCGTCCGAAGATGTAAAGACACGCGTGAAGCCTTCTTCCAGCGCGTCCAGATTCACCTGCAGGCCGCTTCTTTCATAGCTGCTCACAAAGATATACTGAGCCCCGTATTTTTCCAGGATCTACTGATTGGAGAGCGGGTCCGCGTAAAAGGCGGAAATCTCGCTGTGCCTTTGCGCGGTCGTAAAGCCATGATAATACAGCCACAGATCCGGTCCGCAGACGATGGTGCGCCCCGCGAGGGAGCTGACGGGGTTGATGTGCTGAGTCCAGGTCATGAACACAGCGTCCTTAGGGACATTCTCTTCGATAAAGGCCGCGGCCTCAACATCCTGTTTGGAAAACAGCTGGTAGTCGCTGACGCATTCGCAGGCGATGCTCATGGTTCCTGAAGCAAAGAAAATAAAAAGCGTGACCGCGGCAATCGGAAGGCGTGCCCTGGTTCCTTTCAGGCGCGCGAATAATTCCAGCGCGTACTCCGCCGCGAGCGGTGTCATCAGCATATACCAGACGTAAAAGAGCTTGTTATTGTCATATTCGTTCGGCTGGAACTGAATCAGCTCCGCCAGAAGAAAAATGACGAAGGCACCGCTTGCAAGAAACCTGCGCTTCGGATTCCGGTCAAGCAGGGAAAGCAGGATCAGTGCAAACGGCAGGCCGATGTTTTTGAGATAAAACCAGAGATATCCGTCCCTCAGCCCAGCGGAGGACGCGTTATTCACCCAGTTAAAATGGAAGCTGAGGAAGTGGTCGCTCGCCCCTGCCTGCCCGAACGTCCAGATCAGAAGCTGCGGGAGGGCGATCAGCACGGTCAGTGCGCCGAAAAAGAGCCACATCCAAAGACGGGCAAGCCGTTCCCTGCCGGCAAAGACAAGGTCGTATACCATCCACCCGACGCTCAGAAGCCCGAGCGCTGCGAAGGAATGGGTGTGGATCATGGGCAGTGCGCCGGCCATGACGCCGAGCAGAAGAAGGCGCCTGAGTGCATAAGGACGTAAAGAAAGCGAATCCTCTTCCTGCAATTCGACCCTTTGGGGAACCATGGTGTCATACAGGAGGTATATGCACGCAAGCACCATGCACCAGCCGCCCATCGTCGTGCGCTGGGGGATCAGCATGTCGCAGATCACGTTGCTCCAGCGAAGGTTATAGGTGGTAAACTCTGCGTGCTTCGTGTGGGTCTGATACCAGCCGTACCGAACGTTCTGCAGCCT
>CAMOIA010000199.1 GCA_946615785.1 uncultured Clostridia bacterium | reverse complement strand
TTCCCTATGTGCGCGGGCGCGAGCGCAGCCGCGCGGCGGACGACATTCTGCGCGAGGTGGACGGACTTGTCCAAAGCGGCGTGAAGGAAATCATGCTGCTCGGGCAGAACGTCAATTCCTACGGCGCGTCCGGCAGGGACGGCGTAACATTTGCGTCGCTCCTTTCGCGCGTGGCCGAAAGCGGCATCCCGCGCATCCGCTTTATGACATCCCACCCGAAGGACCTTTCGGACGACCTGATCCGGGTCATGGCGGAGCATCCGAATATCATGCGGCATTTTCATCTGCCGGTGCAGTCCGGCAACAACCGCATTCTTCAGGAAATGAACCGGCATTACACCCGCGAAGGCTATCTGGAAAGGCTTTCGGCCCTGCGCAGCGCCATGCCGGACATCGGCGTCACGACCGATCTGATCTGCGCGTTCCCCGGGGAAACGGACGCGGAATTTGAGGACACGCTCTCCATCATGGAAACGGCGCGCTATGACAGCGCCTTTACCTTCATTTATTCGCCGCGCGTGGGGACCCGGGCAGCGCTGATGCCGGATCAGGTTCCGCCCGATGTCGCCGCCCGGCGCATTGAAAGAATGATCAAACTGCAGGACGGCGTGACGGGCGAGATTTACCATTCCCTCGTCGGAAAGACCGTGAACGTGCTCGTGACCGACAGGAGCCGAAGGAGCGATCAAATGGTTACCGGAAAATGCGAGCGCAATATCAGCGTCAATTTCAGGGGCGGCGACGAGGACATCGGGAAGATCGTGCCCGTGCGGGTGACAGGCGTGAGCAAGACCACCCTTCGCGGGGAAAAGATCGCTCCGGAGGACAGGTTATGAACAAAGGTCTGAAGGACGCGGCCGAGACGCTGGCCCTTCGCATCGCCGAAAGCCCGGAATACATCGCGCTGCGCCTTGCGGAGGAAAACGACCCGGAGCGGACGGCGCAGGCGCTTCAGGGTTACCGCGCCCTGATCCGGGAAATCAATGACACCATGGCGCTTTTGCTCGGCCAGGCGCCGGGCGGCTGTGCGGGCTGCAACGGCTGCTGCGGCGCGGCAAAGGAAGGAACACGAGGTTAACATGGCTACGCTTTCCCCTATGATGCAGCAATATTTCGCCGTGAAGGAAAAATACCCGGACACGCTGGTGTTTTTCCGCGTGGGCGATTTTTACGAAATGTTTTTTGACGACGCGGTCACCGCTTCCAAGGTGCTGGAGCTGACGCTGACGGGCAAGGACTGCGGGCTTGAGGAGCGCGCGCCGATGGCGGGCGTTCCCTTTCACGCGGTGGACAGTTATGTTTCCCGCCTGATTCAGAAAGGCTACAGGGTCGCGATCTGCGAGCAGATGGAAGACCCGGCGCTTGCCAAGGGACTGGTCAAGCGGGACGTGGTGCGCATCATCACCCCCGGCACGCTGACGGATGCCGGCGTGATCGGGGAAAGAAAAAACAATTTTCTCTGTTCCGTGTACCTTTCCGGCAGGCGGGCCGGACTTGCCTGGTGCGACGTTTCCACGGGCGAATTCTACGCCCAGGAGGAAACAAACGATCAAAATGCCCTTCGCGCGTCGCTTGAGGCAATCATGCCGGGGGAAATCATCACCAATTCGCCGGAAACGCTTTCCGCGCTTTCGCCTGTTCCCCCGAACGCGTATGCGCCTTCCGCGTATCAGGCCCAGAACGCGAAAAAACGCCTGCTTTCCCACTTTGCTGTCGCCTCCCTTATCGCGCTTGGCTTTGGAAACGGTGCGACCCCCATGGTCAGCGCGGCGGGCGCGCTGATGGCGTACCTGGAAGAGACGCAGAAGAACGCGCTTGAGCACATCACGCGTGTTTCCGTCCTTGAAAAGAACGCGACCATGGCCCTGGATGAAGCGACGAGGCGGAACCTGGAACTGACGGAGGGCATCCGCTCCCGCTCGCCGGAGGGGAGCCTTCTCGGCCTTCTGGACGAAACGGTGACCGCCATGGGCGGGCGCAAGCTGCGCGGATGGGTCGAGCGCCCGCTTCTTCGGGCGGAGGAGATTGCAAAGCGTCTTGACGCGGTGGAACTGCTCGTGCGCTCGCCCATCGCCTGCGCCGGCATCACGGAATGCCTGAAAAAGGTGTATGACATGGAACGGCTGCTTTCGAAGGGGGCCTATCATACCCTGAACGCGAGGGATTGCCTGAGCCTTGGCCGTTCGCTCGCGCAGGCCCCGGATATTCTGGCCTATCTTTCCACCCTTGAAGGCGAAGCCATGGGCTATGTCACGGCGATGATCGATCCCTGCGAGGAACTGACGGCGCTGCTTGAAAGGGCGATCTCGCCGGAAGCGCCCCTGCTTTTGACGGAGGGCGGCATCATCCGGGACGGGTATTCCCAAAAGCTCGACGAGCTCCGCTCCGTAGCCGTCAACGGCAAGCAGTGGCTCATCGATCTTGAGACGCGGGAAAAAGAACGCACGGGCATCAAAAACCTGCGCGTGCAGTACAACCGCGTTTTCGGATACTACATCGAAGTGACCAAGTCGAACCTTTCCCTCGTGCCGGAGAATTATCTGCGCAGGCAGACGCTCACCAACGCGGAGCGTTTTACGACGACGGAGCTCAGGGAGCTCGAGGAAAAGCTGACCGGCACGCAGGATCAGATCCAGCGGCTTGAAAGCGCGCTGTTTGACGGGGTGCGGGGACAGATCGCAGCGCAGATCAGCCGTCTGCAGGCGACCGCGGAGGGCTACAAGACCCTCGACGCCCTGCTCGCCTTTGCCAAATGCGCGCAGACCTATCACTATACCCGTCCCGTCATCACAACGGACGGGAGCCTCACCATCCGGGACGGGCGGCACCCCGTTGTGGAACGGATGGGGGAGGAGCCGTTTGTTCCAAACGACACCGAGATGAACACCGGCGACCGGCGCATGCACATCATTACCGGCCCGAACATGGCGGGCAAATCCACCTACATGCGGCAGGTGGCGCTGATTACGCTGATGGCGCACATGGGCTCGTTCGTGCCCGCGTCCTCCGCCGCGATTCCGCTGACGGACTGCGTGTACACGCGCGTCGGGGCGTCGGACGACCTTGCGGGCGGACAGAGCACGTTTATGGTGGAAATGAGCGAGCTCGCGTACATCCTTCGGAACGCGACGAACAGATCGCTTGTGATCCTGGACGAAATCGGCCGCGGCACCTCCACCTTCGACGGGCTCAGCATCGCCTGGGCGGCGGTCGAATACCTCTGCGACCCAAAAAAGAGCGGGGCGAAAACCCTTTTCGCGACCCACTATCACGAACTGTCCGAGCTGGAAGGCCATCTTGACGGCGTTGTCAATTTCTGTGTCGCGGTGAAGGAAATGGGGGAGAACGTCATTTTCCTCCGGAAAATCCAGAAGGGCGGGGCGGACAAGTCCTTCGGCGTGTATGTGGCCAGGCTCGCGGGCGTGCCAAAGCCCGTGATCGCCCGCGCGCAGGAGATCGAAGCGCGCCTTGAGGTGAACAACATCAACCAGAACTCCATCGGGCAGAACATCCTTTCCGCGGGCAAAAAAACGGCCCGGCAGCAGATGGATCTGCTCGGCTATTCCCAGACTGAATTCATCGAGGAAGTGCGCGCCCTGGACGTGCTTTCCATGACGCCCATGGACGCGCTCAACCGCCTGTTCCTGCTGAAGGAAAAGGCCATGAAACTGTAAAGGAGCTTATATGTCAGAAGGGATCATCCGCGCGCTGCCCCCGGAGGTGATCGGC
>CAMOIA010000198.1 GCA_946615785.1 uncultured Clostridia bacterium | reverse complement strand
GCGTTTTTTCAGACCCGGCTTGCCCCGTTTTCATTTTCCCCGCTGTTCTGCCGTCATAAAAACAAGCGCTGAGGCGGATTTGCCGGCATGAAAATCCTCCGCTGCATGTGCTGTTTGAGGATACAGCGGAGGAACGTTCGTTTATGCGGTTTGCTCGTCTGTCGGTCGGTCAGAATATGGTTTTACTCGTTTAAAATTCATAGTCCAAGGCCAGTTCGCGGAGCGCCTGAAGCGCTTCAGACTCAGACAGGCCTCTGAGCGTGTATCGACTGGTAATGCTGTAGGTTCCGTCGTCTTCTTTTGTCACAGAGGGGTCGTTGTTGAGGAAAAAGGACTGGATTAACTGACTGGCGCCAAGTGAACGGATGTCATTTACGGACAGCTTCTGCGACATGTGCGCATCTCCTTTCCAAACGGGTAGACAGGACTAAAGCAGTATTCAGTTCAAACATATTTGATCGCTCGCCATTATCCTATCATGTTCTTGAGGCGCTGTCAAGCAAAAATGAAAAAGACTTGATCTTGCCGCGCCTTTCGTTTACAATCGTTTCAGGCTTGCAGACAGGGAGGAATACGCCGTTATGGAAAAGCAGCGGATTTTACAGGAAATCGAAAACGTAAACGCACGCGGCCCCTTTCACGATGACTGGCAGTCGATTGCTGCCTGGGAAGCGCCGAAATGGTACCGCGACGACCGGTTCGGCATTTTCATTCACTGGGGCGTTTTTACGGTGCCGGAATTCGCGAACGAATGGTACCCGCGCAACATGTATATTCAGGGATCCCCGGAATATGAGCATCACATCAAAACCTATGGCCCCCACCGGGAATTCGGGTACAAGGATTTCATTCCGATGTTTACGGCAAAGCGCTTTGACCCCGAGGCATGGGCCGCGCTGTTTGAAAAGAGCGGCGCGCGCTATGTGATTCCTGTGGCGGAGCATCATGACGGGTTCCAGATGTACAAAAGCGCGCTGTCCCATTGGAACGCGGCGGAAATGGGGCCGAAACGGGACGTGCTTGGCGAACTGAAGCAGAGCGTTGAAAGACGCGGCCTTACCTTCGGCGCAAGCTCCCACCGCGCCGAGCACTGCTTCTTCCTCGGCCACGGGAAGGAATTCGATTCCGATATCAAGGATCCTCTGGCCCCGGGGGATTTTTACTGGCCGTCCGACCCGGACCGGTACAACCTGGATCTGTTCCGGGAGGCGGACGCTTCAAAGGATTATCTTGAGGACTGGCTTGCGCGCACGGCGGAACTGATCGACAATTACCATCCGCTCGTTCTGTACTTCGACTGGTGGATCAACCAGCGCTCGTTCCATCCGTATATGCGGAAGCTGGCGGCATATTATTATAACCGCTGCGCAGAGAAGGGCAGGATGGGCGTCATCAACTATAAATATGAAGCGATGCCGTTCGGCTGCGGCGTGCCTGATATGGAGCGCGGGCATTTTGCGCTCGTGAAGCCTTTCGCCTGGCAGACGGACACCTCCACGGCGCTCAATTCCTGGTGCTATACCCGGCAGAATGAATACCGCACGCCGAAGGAAATCATCTGCGAACTGGTGGACGTGGTTTCGAAAAACGGCAATTACCTGCTCAATATCGGCCCGAAGGCGGACGGAAGCCTTGCGGACGAGGACGTAAACATTCTGGAATCAGTCGGCGCGTGGCTTCGGGTGAACGGCGAAGCCATATACGGCGCGTCGCCCTGGCGCACCTTCGGCGAAGGGCCCACGAACGTGCGCGAAGGCATGTTTGCCGAAGAAAAAGAAATGGCGTATACTTCCGGGGATATCCGCTATACGGCAAGGGACGGCTGTCTGTACTGCATCGCGATGGCCCCGTCCGCAGACGGCGTATACCGCGCGAAAAGCCTCGGCATCATGAACGGGCAGACGCTGAACTACAACCCCATCGTCAGACGGATCGTCTGCCTGGGCGCAGGGGAAGCATCGTACCGGCAGACGAACGAGGCGCTTGAGATCCATGGCCCGGCAGGCGGGGAAGCGCCGGTTGTTTTCCGCATCGAGGCGGAATGACGGGGGCGAATATGAACGACCGTTTTGTGAAAATTGACAAGATCCTTTCCTCCGCGTGCGAGGATGCGCTGATTCCCGGCGCGGTATTCCTGGCAGGGAAAGGCGGGGAAACCCTTTTCTGCCGCGCTTACGGGTTCGCTTCGCTTGAGCCGGAGAGTGTCCAAATGACGCCGGACACGCGCTTTGACCTTGCCTCGCTGACGAAAGTCGTCGCTGTCTGGCCATGTATTGTCAGGCTTCTGGAGGCGGGCAGCCTCAGCCTTTCAGATCCGCTTCCTTCGCTCCTGCCGTGGGATTTCCCTGCGGAAATGCATCCCATCACCCTTCTGCACCTGCTCACCCATACGGCGGGGCTTGTCGAGGACGCCGATCTTGACGGCTTCGGGGAGACGCGCGAAGAACGCGTGCGGGGAATCACGCGCATTCCGCTCAGATATCCCATGGGGCAGGTACACTACAGCGATCTGAGTTTTATCCTGCTTGGCGAAATCGCCGCGCACAAAACCGGCCTGCCGCTTTCCGAGGCGGCGGCGCAGGTCTGGCGCTCGCTCGGCATGATGGATACCGGTTACTGCCCGCCGGCGGGGCTGCCTTTTGCCGCGACGGAAAAGGTGAACGGTAAAGTGATATCGGGAACTGTGCATGACGAGCGTGCGCAGCAGCTCTTTGGGGTCGCAGGGCATGCCGGCGTTTTTTCGACCGCGAAGGACCTGGGCATTTTCTGCAGGAACCTCATTCCGGGCAGCGGAAGCGGGATCTGCGGCGACGAATGGCTGAAACGCTCCTTCCGCCTGTGGAGGCGGGATCCCAAATGGGACCGCGGCCTTGCGTTCGTTGTCTACCGGGAGGACCCGGAAGGCAATCTGATCGGCCACACGGGCTTTACCGGCACAAGCTTCAAGGTGGATACGAAAACGGGCTCCTATGCCGTGCTCCTGACCAACCGCGTGCACCCCACGAGGGAAAACCATAACCTGCAATCCATCCGGGAAGCGATCGACGAGGTTTATTTCCCATGAGCAGAAAATGGATACTTCTTTGCAGACTTTGACCCAAATATACAGGTTATGTACAAACAAAGCCCGAAATCTTTGTGAACTCTGCCGCTTTTCTTTTTTCCATACGGCCCATATAATATCAGTGTAAGCAAGGGCGAAAACGCCCCAACATTCAAGGAGGGAAAACAGGATGGCAAACGTATCTCTGCGTCATATTTACAAGGTCTATGCCGGCGGTGTCACCGCGGTCAGCGATTTCAACCTCGAAATCGAAGACAAGGAATTTATCGTTCTCGTCGGTCCTTCCGGCTGCGGTAAATCCACCACGCTGCGCATGGTCGCCGGTCTGGAAGAAATTTCCGACGGTGAACTCTACATCGGCGACAAGCTGGTCAACGATGTGGCGCCGAAGGATCGCGATATTGCCATGGTGTTCCAGAACTCCGCTCTGTACCCCCATATGACGGTTTACGACAACATGGCCTTCGGTCTGAAGCTCCGCAAGACCCCGAAGGATGAAATCAAGCAGAGGGTTGAAGAAGCTGCCCGCATCCTGGACATCGGCCACCTGCTCAACAGAAAGCCGAAGGCTCTGTCCGGCGGTCAGCGCCAGCGCGTTGCTCTGGGCCGTGCAATCGTCCGTGAGCCGAAGGTCTTCCTGATGGACGAACCTCTGTCCAACCTGGACG
>CAMOIA010000197.1 GCA_946615785.1 uncultured Clostridia bacterium | reverse complement strand
GGATCTACACGATGGTGGTCGCCGTCATTCTGGTCATCGTGTTCCTGCTGCTTCGGGAAAAGAGCGATAAGCACGTTGTGTACGAACAAAAACGCATTGACGAAAAGACGCTTCTTGCGGGGAGGAAAAAGGCATGAAAAAGCATATTGACAAAACCGCCTTTGAGAACCGCCGGGAAAAGTTCAAGCGCGTCATGCTGGGCAGCGCTGAAAAGCGCGGATTCCTCGGCAGCACCGTCGTGTACCTTCTGCTGATCGTCATATCCTTCATTTTCCTCTACCCGGTGCTGTATATGCTCAGCCGCTCGCTCATGAGCCGCAACGACCTTCTGGATTCTTCGGCGATGTGGATTCCTTCCTCGATCACGCTGCACAATTACGAATCCGCGATCCTGACCATGGATTACTGGAACAGTCTTTTGAAAAACCTGTACCTGGCCGTGGTGCCGACCCTTGCGCAGGTGTTCATCTGCTCGATGGCAGGATACGGCTTTGCGCGGTATAATTTCCCGCTCAAGAAGCTTTGGATGGGCGTGATGATCCTGGCGTTCCTGCTGCCGAGCCAGACGACCGCCCTGCCGAACTACCTGGTGTTCCAGAACCTGCGCATGATCGACGGCACGATCCGTCCGTTCCTGATCACGGCGATCCTTGGACAGGGCTTCAAGAGCACGCTCTGTATCCTGATCTTCTACAATTTCCACCGCCAGGTGCCGCAAAGCCTGATCGAAGCGGCCGAAATCGACGGGGCGGGCCATCTGAAAGCGTACTTTGGCATCGCGATCCCGCTGGCCGGCGCCGCGATCGTCGTGGTGACCCTGTTCTCCTTCGTGTGGTACTGGAACGAAACGTACCTTGTGCGGAATTACCTTGGCTACGGCACCACCCGCGCAACCGCCCTGACCACGCTGATGCTGGAACTGAGCGCGTTTGAGGACAGCTACGCCAACGCCTATACCACCTGGGCTTCGAGCGTCACCTCTTCCGACCGCCTGAACGACGCCATCAGAATGGCGGGCACCATGCTTGCAATCGCGCCGCTGATGGTCCTGTATTTCGTGCTGCAGAAGCAATTCGTGGAGAGCGTGGACAAGGCCGGTATCACCGGTGAGTGACAAACTGAAATCAAAGCCGAATGGCTTTTGATAATTTAAAAAGGAGGCATTCCTGATGAAAAAGTTCCTGGCGACTCTTCTGACCCTGGCAATGCTGCTTGGCATGGCGTCCTTCGCATCCGCTGAAGGCTATAACATGCCGGAAATGAACACCACTGACCCCATCACCCTGACCTTCATGACCTGGGACGACTTTGAGATGACCGAAGCGCTGGCGAAGAAGTTCATGGAAAAATACCCCAACATCACCGTGGAAGTGCTGCGCACCACCACTGCTGACATCGCGGGCGAGCTTCTCAACCGCGCGGCCACCAACGACCTGCCCGACGTGTACTTCTGGCTGGATCTGGAACCCCTGATGGCCGGCAAGTATATGTATGACATCACCGAGTACATCGAGAACGACGAAGAAGCGCAGACCCTGCTGTACAACACCCTCAAGCGGGTTGGCTACCTGGACGGCAAGCGCTGCTACTTCATGGCCGGCGAATTCCTGCCCGCCACCGTGTACTGCGACGCCAACGTGTTTGAAAAGATGAACGTCGAACTGCCTCCCCAGGACTGGAAATGGGAAGACATGCTGGACCTGATCGACAAGCTGGCTGATCCTTCCCAGGGTTACTGGGGCTACTTCAACGGCATGTACGGCCTGGTCACCGGCGGCCCGATCGCCCTGACCGACAACGCCATCGGCGAATTCGGCTGGAACGGCGAAGCGTATGACTTTGCGTCCGGCTGGGTGGAATCCATCGAACGCCAGAACGAAAACCTGCGCCTTGGCAAAACGCTGAACGTGACCAGCGAAGAATACCTGGCGCTGAACCTGGGCGACGAATGGGGCGGACAGACCGGCCATGTCGGCATTGTCACCGACGCTTTCTGGACCCTGAACAACATCTACTCCAAGCCCATCTCCACCGACCGCGGCATCAAGATGGTTCCCTACAATCCTCCGGTCGGCGCTGACACCGAGAATGCCGGTCAGCTGGCCTTCCTGGACTTCTATTCCATCTCCTACACCTGCGAGCATCCGCGCGAGGCGTATGAACTGGCCAAATTCCTCACCTGGGGCAAAGAAGGCTGGCTCGAGCGCATCAAGCTGTTCCCCGAACTGACCTGGGAAAGCACCGGCGAAAAGGCATATGACGTGCCCAACTGCCTGCCCATGATCACGGACGAAGAAGTGGTCAACGCCTATGTCGCCCTGATGCCCGACCTCGGCTACTGGAACGATTGGGCCGCCTTCATGGACGGCATCCAGAACCCGGTTACCTGGGGCAGCCGCTCCATCCCCGGTTTCGCTTCCTTCGTGAACAATTACTATCACGGCTCTGATTACAACGGCACTGTCGGCATCGAAGCCGCCATCGCCGCCGGCACCGTGGACCCCTATGACTATACCGACAAGCTCGCCGAAGCGGGCCGCCAGTATTACGACGAGGCCATGGCTGTGTTCTACGGCGTGTACGGTCAGCCCGAATAATCGGCCGTATCGTACAGGGCACAATCAAGGGAGGCGCGGTTCCGCCGCGCCTCCCGTTTCCAAAAAAGGAGCGTTATCATGCGCAGAGTGATTTCGTTGTTCCTGGTTCTGCTTTGCCTGCCGGGCCTGGCTTTGGCAGAAAACCTCACGGTGGACGTTTCCGCTGAGGTGCATCCGATCAGCCCTACCCTGTACGGGCTCTTTTTTGAAGACATCAATCATGCCGCCGACGGGGGACTGTACGCGGAGCTTTTGCAGAACCGCTCCTTTGAAAACGAGGATCTGCTCAGTCCGTCGCGATATCAGCACATGACCGGCTGGCAGTTCAATATTCTGTCCGGGGGAGAGGGCGTCGTGACGCTTGAAACGGAAGAGCCGCTGCATGAGAACAATCCGCATTACGTTCGCATTCAATCGCTTGGCGCGGGTTATGCTTTTCAGAACCTCGGCTACGGCAGCAGCGCGTTCCGGGGCGGGATCTGCATTTCATCGGGCGAGCGGTACGACGTTTCCGTCTGGCTGCGGGGGAAGGACGGGTCCGGCTATGTGGAAGCGACGCTGACCACCAAAGCCGGAGTTCCGCTGAGCGATACGGTTCGTTTTCCCCTGGGCGAAACCTGGGAAAAGAATACGGGCGTGCTGACCGCCAGGGAGGGGGCGGAGGACGCCTGCCTTACGTTCATGGTAAGCGGCATGATCACGCTGGACGCGGATATGGCGTCCCTGATGCCGCAGGACCGCGTGGGCGCTTCCTGGCCCGGCGGCGGTCTTCGCAGGGACCTTGTGGAAGCGCTGAAGGAGCTGCATCCGCGCTTTCTGCGGTTTCCCGGCGGCTGCGTGACGGAAGGCTCCTGGAAGTGGAGCAACCTGTACAGGTGGAAGGAGACCGTGGGCCCGGTGGAGGCGCGAAAGGAAAACTGGGATACCTGGGGCTATATGCAGAGCTACGGCATCGGCTTTTTTGAATATTTCTGCCTGTGCGAGGAACTGGGCGCGCTGCCCCTGCCGGTTGTTGGGAGCGGTCTGCTCTGCCAGGCGCGGGAACCCTGGGAGCCTCCGATGGACGATGAGGAGCTTGCGGTCTGGACGCAGGATATGCTGGACCTTGCAGAGTTTGCGCTTGGCTCTGCAGAGACAGAATGGGG
>CAMOIA010000196.1 GCA_946615785.1 uncultured Clostridia bacterium | reverse complement strand
CGCTGGCGAATGGCTTCCAGTTCGGCCATCGATTTCATACTTTATCCACCTCCAAATATCGGTTCCACTTCTTCCCGGACCGCGCCGAGCATCCACACGGCCACCTCCGGTTCATTCAGCTTCACGTCGCTGCCAAGGGCTTCCCTGACCTCCCGGGTGTCAAAGCACATTTCTCCCTTCGGAGATGCGCAGGTGAGCACAAAATCCGGTCCGTCGGGATTGGCGGTCACAAGGGACACATAGGTGCCCGCAAGGTCCCCCAGGGGAAGACAGTCGATGCTGTCCCCGTTCAGCCAGGCGGTAAAGACCGTGCCGACGCCGACCTGGCTTTTGATGTCGATGTCCCCGCCCGTCAGCCTTGCGTTCTGCGCCATCAGCGGAATGCCAAGGCCCACCTTCCGGGTCGTTCGGGTCGTGCCGAAGGGGCTCATAACCCTTTGCAAAAGCGCTTCGTCCATCCCGCAGCCATCGTCCTTGATGGTCAGGGTGATGCGCTTTTTTTCGTCGGTCCTTACGCCGATTTCAACGACCTTCGCACCCGCGCGGACGCTGTTTTCCGCAAGGTCCAGAATATGCAGCGACAGATCCCGCATTCCTTTACTCCCTGTACTTGCTGATGATGCCGGGAATGTCGTCCGGCTTGAGCCGTCCGTACACCTCGTCGTTCACCGTAAGAACCGGCGCAAGACCGCAGGCGCCGAGGCAACGGGTCGCCTGCAGGGTGAAAAGGCCGTCGTCCGTGGTATCGCCCACCTCGACCTTGAGCTCCTCGGTCAGGCGCTCGAGCACCTTCTGGCTGCCCTTGACGTAGCAGGCTGTGCCCAGGCAGACGCTGATGACGTACTTGCCCGCGGGCTTAAGCTTGAACTGGGAATAGAACGTGGCGACGCCGTACACTTCGCTCAGCGTCACGCCAAGGCCCTCTGCGATGGCCTTCTGCACGTCCAGTGAAACGCAGCCAAAGATGCCCTGCGCGCGCTGCATGACTGGCATAAGCGCACCGGGCTGATCCTTGAGCTCCTCGATCACCTTCTGAAGCTCCTGAAACTTCTCGTTGTTGTCCGGCATGATCGGGTAAACCTCCTTTTGACAGGCCTCATGACACCTGACACATTAACCGATTCATTGTAACACGTTTCGGGCGGAATTGCACGCGTTTTTTCACTTTTTTCTCAGCAAAAATGGTTAGTCTTCTATAACCGCTATTCGTTCTTTTTTGAACGCATCCAGCAAAGCAGATCTTCCACCGTTCTGTGCGAAAGCCTGAGCGCGTGTTCCCGCTCCTGAATGTCGCCCAGGTAGTGCGCGTCGCTCGAATGCAGCACATGGCGCCCGGCCAGCGCGTCCGCGTCACAGGGGAGGTGGCGCCAGACCTCGACGGTGGTGTAAAAAAAATCCTCCGGGAAAAAACCGAGATTAATGAGCAGTCCGTGGCTGCCGCGGTTGATGTGCGCGGGCACCGGCACGCCCCCGAAAGCCTCCACGTGTTTTGTCGCCTCAAGCAGGGAAAAATCCGTCGCGCCGATCAGAAGCGCGTCCTCCTCGCCGATGATTTCGTCGTCGCTGTTCATCACGCGCTGGTTGCCGAAAAAGGAAGGCTTGTTCTTCTTCTTCGGCAGGTGCGCCTTCACAAGCTCACCCATGGCAAGGGCCGCCTCCACGGTCGGGAAATAGCCCAGCAGATGCACCTCCTCGCGGGTGGTGATCTCCATTCCAGGCACAAGAAGCAGCCCGTACGCGTCGCACGCCTCTTTCGCGGCGGGCAGGTTACGGGCTGTGTTGTGATCGGTCACGGCGATGACGTCAAGCCCCTTCAGCTTCGCCATGCCGGCGATGTTGCAGGGGGTATTGTCGTCGTCCCCGCAGGGGGACAGGCAGGAATGAATGTGCAGATCGGCAAACAGTTCCATCGCACGCCCCCGGCCGTCAATCCTTGTCGGGCACGCCGGAAGCATGCATGCGGCCGCAGATCTCATAGCCCGAAAGCGGGCTCTGCAGGACGCACATGTCCTCGCCCGCGGCCTTGTCAAGGCTCTCTTTTTCCATTTCGATGCTCTCGGGCAGGATCACGCAAGCCATGTCGCTGAGCACGGCGACGGCGATGACGTTCATATGGGTCTGCACCGTCACCCAGGCCATGCCTTCCTGTCCGTGGGCCATCACCCAGCTGAGCAGGTCGCAGGTGTAGCCGCAAAGCACTTCCTTGTCAAGATCCGCCCCGGGCGTGAGCAGTTTCGCTTCGATAAGGGGAATCAGTTCCCTGATTTTCATACGCTTCTCCTCTGTTCTATCGTCTTGTCTGCGCCAGCTCCACCATCTGTTCCGCCATGGTCTGAAGCTTGTCGCGCATTTTGTGAATGCATTCCATTTCGTTGGCGAAGCCGAGCACGATGTCCTCCGCGAACGCCCGGCAGGTGGGCGACCCGCAGGAGCCGCAGTCATAGCCGGGAAGCTCGGCGATGATTTCGTTCATGCGCTGCAGCTTCTGCATGGCGGCGGCAATGTTTTCGTCCAGCTTCATGGCACTGTTCGGCACGATGGGCACGTCCAGGCGCATGGGATATTTGTTCAGGTCCGCCGCGCTCACGCTCTGCTGCGGGGTCGCCTCGCTCTTTTCCCGGGCCGCGTTCACGAGCTTGCGGATGGAGTTTTTGGCGACATAATTGTTTTCAAAGGTCAGCGGCCCGCCGACACACCCGCCGATGCAGGCATTCCCTTCAAAGAAGGTCAGGTCGCTCAGCTTGTTGTTTTCGATTTCCTCCAGCACCCGGATGCAGTTCTGAATGCCGTCCACGCACAGCGCGTTTTCCAGAAAAATGCTCTTGGTTTCGCCGCTGGACGTCGCCCAGCCGATGCCGTAGCTGGTGGACGTGCCGGAAAGCCTGTTTTCTTTCTGGATCCGGCTGATCAGGGGCCGCAGCAGGCCATAGATTTCCAGCATGGAAATCGCGCCGTCCACGGCGGATTTCTCCTGCCCGAGGGGTGAGGAAATGGCCGTCATTTTCGCGGGGCAGGGCGTGATGAAAAAGATGCCGATATCCTCCGGCGCGCATTGATGCGCCCTGCTAAATTCCGCACGCGCCATCTGCGCCGCGACCTCCATGGGCTGGCGCACGTCCACGATGTTCGGGATCAGGTCCGGAAAGCGCACCTGGATCAGCCTGACCACGGCGGGACAGGCCGATGAAATGAGCGGGCGCGGCAGGCTCGGCTCCCGCAGCTTTTCGGCAATGGCGCGGCTCACGACGTCGGCACCCCTGGCCACCTCGAACACGTCGTCAAAACCGAGCTGCTTTAAGGCCGTGAGCACCGCGCCCACGTCGCTCAGCCCGCGGAACTGCCCGTAAAGGGACGGGGCGGGAAGGGCAATTGTGTATTTATATTTCTTCAGTTCGTCCAGCGAATCCGTAATGGCGACCTTCGCGTGGTAGTCGCAGATGCGGATACACTCGCCGCAGTCAATACAACGCTCGTCCAGGATATGCGCGCGCCCCTTACGCACGCGAATGGCTTCGGTGGGACAGTGCATCAGGCAGTTGGTGCAGCCCTTGCACAGCTCCTTATCCAGACGCACGGAATGGTAACGCAGTTTCGATTCCATGTTGTCAACCTCTCGTTTACGCAAGGCGGAAACGCATGTCGATGGTCGTGCCCACGCCCACCTTGCTGGTAATGTCAAATTCATCGGCGTTCCGTTTCATATTCGGAAGGCCCATGCCCGCGCCAAAGCCGAGGCTGCGGGCGGTTTCGCT
>CAMOIA010000195.1 GCA_946615785.1 uncultured Clostridia bacterium | reverse complement strand
TGAGGTCCAGGAGATGGGTCTCCTGGTGCGGGGGTCCGGGGGCCGCAGAGGCCCCTGGGCGTTCCCCATCGTATCAGATATAATCCCGTATGTTTTACGTTTATAGCACCCTGCTTACCGGATCAGATAGACCGCAGCGTCAAGGGGCATGAGCATGCCGCGATCGTCCTGCCCGGAAATGCTCAGAACCAGCTCGGCGCCTTCAAGACAGGCAGGGTCATAGCTGGCTGTTTCGGTTGAGAAATTGATGAGAATCACGGCTTTCGTATCCTCTGTTTCACGGCTGAAGGCAAAGATTTTTTCATCGTCATGGAATATCTCCGTGTAATTTCCCTCGGTGAAAACAGGCTCGTTTGCGCGGAGCTTCGCGAGACTGCAGTACCAGTTCAGCACGGAAGCGGGATCGTCCCGTTCAGAGGCGACGTTTACCGTTTCATAATCGTCATGCACAGGGAGCCAGGGCGTGCCGGCGGTAAAGCCTGCATTTGCAGATGTGTCCCATTGCATGGGCGTTCGCGAGCTGTCGCGTGCAAAGCGGTGAACACCGGAAAGTGCTTCCGCCTCGGTATATCCTTCCTTGATTGCAAAGGCATAATGGTTCCGGGTCGAAACGTCGTTGTACTGTCCGATATCGTCCCAAGCGACGTTGACGAAGCCGAGCTCTTCGCCCTGCATGATAAACGGCGTGCCCCGCATGGTCAGAAGCAAGGTGGCCAGCATCTTTCCGCCGGCCGTGCGGTCGGCGTTCTCCGGCAGGAAATGGCTGATCGAGCGCGGCTGATCGTGGTTTTCCAGGAACATTGCGACCCAGCCGCCGGTCAGGAGCGTTTTTTCCTGGCTGGCGGTAAAGATCTGCTTCAGCTCAGGCAGCGTCCAGGGACGGGTTTTGCACCAGTTCATCTCATCCGGCAGGTCGATGAGGACATGCCCGAATTCAAAAACCATGTCAAATACGCCGTTTTCGCCGACCCAGAGCGGCAGGTCCTCCGCCGAAACGCCGTTCGTCTCGCCCACCATAAAAATATCCGTGTCGGTCTGTACGGCGTCCCTGAACGTGTGCAGCAAATCCAGGATGCCGGGCGTGTTCGCGGTCATTCCATGGATCCCGCAGGTTCCGTCGGCCGCGTCCGGTTCGCCGTCCGGAAAGCCGGACGGTTTTTTGATGTAGGCAATAGCGTCCATGCGGAAACCGCCCACGCCCTTTTCGATCCAGAACTTCGCGACGTCGATCAGCGCATTCTGTACCTCAGGGTTTTCCCAGTTCAGGTCCGGCTGTTCCGGGAGGAACGTGTGCAGATAGTACTGCCCCCGAGTTTCGTCAAACGTCCAGGCCGAGCCGCCGAAAATGCTGCGCCAGTTGTTAGGGGCGCTGCCGTCTTCTTTGGCATCCATCCAGATATACCAGTCGCTTTTTTCCAGATCCTGTCCGGACCGGGATTCCAGGAACCAGGGGTTCTGGTTGGACGTGTGATTGAAAACAAGGTCCATCACAATCCGGATGCCGCGCCTCCCGGCTTCTGCAACCAGCGTATCCATGTCCTCCATGGTTCCGTACGCGGGGTCGATGGAATAGTAATCCGCGATATCGTACCCGTTGTCCGCCTGCGGAGACGCGTAACAGGGCGTCAGCCAGACGACGCCGACCCCGAGGTCACGCAGGTAGTCAAGCTCGGATATGATTCCGCGAAGGTCGCCGATGCCGTCTCCGTCGGAATCCTTGAAGCTTTTCACGTAGATTTCATAGGCGATGGTTTTCTGCCACCAGGCGTCGGGTTTTGCCTCGGCAAAAGCGCAGCACGATGTGCTGATCAGAACAAAAATCAGAAGCAACGGGATCAGATACAGCTTTTTGTGTTTCATATAAAATCCCCTTTCTGTTTTGGTTATCGCAGGGCTGAAGAATGACCGTTTCGGTTTATTTGCGCAGGAGCATATCGCGCATGGCTTTCAGGTCCGCGCGGGTCGGGAGGATATAATCTTTTGCGCGTACCTGTTTTTCCCTGCAGTACAGGAACAGAAAAAGGCAGCCGCACAGGCTGTAGGAAAGCACGCTCGACAGGGCGGCGCCGTACATGCCAAAACGCGGGATGGCGTAGAGGTTCGCCGCGGCGTTGACGGCGGCGCTGATGAGGAGCGGCATGAAGTAGAGCATGCGCTTTCCTTCGGTCAGAAAAACCACGCCCATCATTTTGTACAGGATCATCGGGAACGCGCCGACGAACAGAATCAGCGTCACCTGCCAGGCCGGGGAGAAGGCGTCCCCGAAGACCAGGCTGATGAGGGGCTTTCCGACCAGCGCGAAGGCAACAAGGACAATCAAGGTAAGGATCGCAGGGCATTTTACGCACAGACGCACGGCCTCCTCGTCGTTGGCCCTTGCGAATTTCGAGGTCAGCACTTCCTTGAACGCGTTTGGAATGACCCAGACGTAATTGATGATGAGCGCCGAAAGGGTGTAAATGCTCAGCTCCCGATCCGTTCCAAGGCGCTTCAGGAAGAAAATATCGAGCGTGTAATTGAACGTAACCAGAAGGAGCGACAGCATCGGCAGAAACCCGAAGCGCAGGATCTGGCAAAGGAATTTGGGATCGGCCTTTCCAGGGCGCAGGTGCGCGGCGCGAACCCAGTATAAACATTCCAGAAAACGAACGGCCAGCACGGGATAGACGAGGAAGGCGAGGTTCACCGGGAAAAAGCGCCACAGAATGAAATATAAGCCGCAAAGCACGGTCTTGAAAACCATGTCGCCGATCAGGTATGCGCGCAGGTTTTCCACCAGCATCACGCTTTCAAGCTCGCTTCGCAATACCAGCACCGGAAGCTGACTTGCGATCAGCACAAACAGCATATCACGGTTTGCAAGGCACAGAACCGCGCAGAGAACGGAAAGCAAAAGAAACTGCAGCGCGAAAACGCACCCGTACGCGCCGCGTCTGTCCTTCAGCCCCTGCCGGTATTGCCAGGCGTAGGACTGGTGCAGCCCCAACGTCAGGAGAATGGTCACGACGGCGGCGACTTCGCCGATGTAGGAATAGGTCCCCTTGTATTCGATGCCCAGGTACCGGATGTAAAAGACGGAGGAGAGAAGGCCGATCAGGATGGAAAAGACCTTGTTGGTCATGCTGAGCGCATAGTCGCTCATTTTCATACAGCCGTCCTCCTTGTCCTGCCGATAACGGCATCCTTGGGAAACGGGTTTTTCCCTTCTATATAGGCGTACACGCGCTCCGCGCTGTCCGCGCCTTCCGCAAGGCCGATGGCCGCAAAATAGCTTTCCAACGCCCGTTCGTAGGCCGGCCTGTCAAAGTGCGCCATCGCGTCTTCAAGCGCGGCCTGCGACTGAAATAGCGGGAACGGAAGGCGTTCCGGCGGCCAGTACATGCCGCGCTGACGAAGATAGGTGCTTCGGTCCGGCGCATAGAGAAAGACCGGTTTTCGGGTGAGCGCCATGTCGGTCATGCAGGAGGAATAGTCGGTGATCAGCAGGTCCGCGCACAGAAGAAGCGCCTGCATGTCCTCGTATCCGCTCGCATCGATAAAGCCGTCGTCCGCGTCAGCCTTCGCCATCGCGTGGTGCCCGCGGAACAGACATACACAGGGTCTGCGGAAGGCTGCCTCCGCGGCGCTTTTCAGACGGTTGGCGTCCAGCTTGTCCGCGTCGGCAAGCCATTCGCCGCTGCCGACGTCTCCGCGGTAGGTGGGGGCGTACAGGATGACGAAGGGATCCTTTTCTTCCGGGATGGAATAGTATTTCAGCACGTCTTTTCTGGCCTGCTGCCC
>CAMOIA010000194.1 GCA_946615785.1 uncultured Clostridia bacterium | reverse complement strand
GCGGGAATGCTTTCCTGCGGAAAGGGCGCCCTATACGGAAGAGGATCTCTCCCGGGCGGTCAACAGAGCCATGCCGAGCCTTATTCGCACGGAAGCGGACGAGCTGACCTATCCGATGCACGTCATGGTGCGATACGAGCTTGAAAAGGCCCTCTTTGACGGAAGCCTGTGCTGCCGCGACCTGCCGGGCGAATGGAACAGGCTGTACAAACAATACCTTGGCGTCGACGTGCCGAACGACCGCGAAGGCGTTTTGCAGGATTCGCACTGGTCCGGCGGTGCGCTCGGGTATTTCCCGTCCTATGCCCTTGGAAGCGCTTACGGCGCGCAGATGCTTTCCTGCATGAAAAAAACGGTGGACGTAGACGGCTGCGTCGCCGCGGGCGATCTGACCCCTGTGACCGCGTGGCTCAGAGACCGCATTCACCGCTACGGGCGTCTGCTCGACCCCGCAGACCTGTGCCGCAGCGCTTTTGACGGCGCGGCCTTTGATCCCGGCGCGTATATCCGCTACCTGACGGACAAATTTACAGCCATTTACGCCCTGAAATAACGCGAAACGGAGAAACGGCACCCATGCTTGAAACCTATTCCCAGCAGTACCTTTTGAAAACCTGCTCGTGCGATCACTTAAGCCGCTGGAAATTCAGCGACATCCTCGTGCAGCTGCAGGAAATCGCGGGCGCGCAGTGCACCCAGCTCGGCTACGGGCGCATTGACCTTTACAAGAAATACGGCGTCGTCTGGGTGATCACAAGAACGCAGGTGAACATGCGCAGATACCCCGCCTTCGGGGAAACCGTCACCCTGACCACCTATGCCGGAAAGCCACGGCGCGTCTTTTTCCCAAGGAGCACCCTCATTTTCGACGCACAGGGCGAAAGGATCGGCGAATCCCTGAGCCAATGGGTGCTGTGCTCGGTTGAAGACAGAAAGATGCAGACGATTCAGGAGGTTGCAGAGCACTTTCCCGTGCCCGATCTTCCGCCCGCGATCCCGGCATTCATGCCGCCGCCGGACGTTCATGAAAATCCTTCGGAAGAAACGCGTGAGGCCCTGTACAGCGATCTTGACGTCAACGGGCACGTGAACAACACCCGCTACGCCGACTGGCTGTGCGATTCGCTCGGCATAGACCTGCTCACAAGGCGGCAGATTTCCTCCCTTGTGATCGATTACCGGCACGAAATCCGCCCTGGAAACGCGATCACCCTGCGGTCGAACCATACGGAAGATGCTTTTTCACTGAGCGGCTATATCGGCGATACCCTGCATTTTGACATCAGCGGTCTTCTGACCGGAAGGGATGAACAAGCATGAGGATTCCCCCTTTTCTGCGGGACGGCGGAACCATCGGTTTTCTCGCCCCGTCCTTCGGCTGCGCCACAGAGCCCTATCAATCCCTGTTTAACAACGCGCTCAGGAAGTTTCAGGCCATGGGATATCAGACAAAGCTCGGCCCCAACTGCTACGCCTCGTCTGGCTTTGGCATTTCAAACACGCCTGAAAACTGCGGACAGGAGCTGAACGACAGTTATCTGGATCCGGAAAGCGACGTCCTCATTTCCTGCGGCGGCGGCGAAATGATGTGCGAAGTGGTCCCGTATATGGATTTTGACGCCATCAAAGCCGCGGTGCCGAAATGGTACATGGGATTTTCCGACAATACCAATTTCACCTTCCTTTCCGCAACGCTTGCGGATACCGCTGCCATTTACGGACCCTGCGCCGGCGCTTTCGGCATGGAGCCGTGGGACGTCTCGCTTTCAGACGCGTTCGCACTTCTGACGGGCAGGGAAAAGCGCTCGCACGGCTATCCCCTCTGGCAGCTTGAAAGCGAAAGAAGCGAGGAAAACCCGTTCGCGCCCTATCAGCTGCAGAAAAAGACCCGCTACCGCAAATTCGATCCCCAGGGCCGGGAGCGCGGCACCATCCGCATGGAGGGCAGGCTGCTCGGCGGCTGCCTTGACTGCCTTGCGAACCTGCAGGGCACACGCTTTGACAGGGTGGCCGATTTCAACCGCCGCTACGGGCACGAGGGCGTCCTGTGGTTTCTGGAAGCCTGCGATCTGAACGTGCTCGACATGCGGCGCACCCTCTGGCGCATGAAAAACGCCGGCTGGTTCGACTGTGCCTCCGGCTTCCTCATCGGAAGGCCGCTGCACTACCGGGAGGAAATCATGGGGCTCGACCAGTACGAGGCCGTGCTCTGCCACCTGAAGAACTTTGGCGTTCCCATCCTGATGGATCTGGATATCGGGCATCTTCCGCCCATGATGCCGCTTGTCACCGGCGCGCACGCAAGCGTCAAATGCCGTTACAGCCGCATCGAGATCGCCTACAGCGAGCTTTAAGTATCGAAGGAGGGTCTTATGTTTAAGCGCCTTATCCGGCTCCTGCTGTGCCTCTTCCTCTGCGTGACAGCGCTGACCGCTGCGACGGCGGAGGACCATGAGCCCATTCGCGGATATGACAAAAAACAGGGCTATGTCTACATCGCCTTCGGCACCTATCCGACGGACGCCGACGGCACCCTGCGCCCCATCGTGTGGCGGGTGCTCAAAAGCGACGGAAACACGGCCTACTGCCTGAGCGAGTACATCCTGGAGGCATCCCAGATCCATTCCGACAGGCGGACATACGCCTCCTGGGAAACCTCCGACCTGTTCGTATACCTGAACGGCGTTTTCAAAAGAACGGCTTTCAGCGAAGCGGAACAGGCGCTGCTCGTGTGCGCGACCGAAGACGGCGGCCTTGTGACCCTCATCACGGCGGATGAAATGCAGGACGCGAGCCTCGGCTTTGTGAACAACAATGCCCGGAAATGCCTTTCCACGGCCTATGCCAAAACGACCGGGCTGTATATTTATTCCAAAGGGCACAAGTATTCCCCCTGGTGGTCGCGCACACGCTCGCCTTCCAACCCCAACCAGCAGCGGCGCGTGATGGATGAAGGGAAAACCGGGCGCATCGACGTTCAGGCGAAGGACCTTGGCACAAGGCCGGCCGTAAACATCGACCTGGACCGCGCAGTCATCCTTTCCGGCAGCGGCACGCTGGAAGATCCCTTTGTCCTTGCAGGCGATACCATCATCACACAGGAGGATCAGACCCCATGAACGCAGTCAAGAAGCTTTCGATTGTCCTTGGGCTGCTTTTGGCTCTTTGTTTTGCAAACGGCACGGCGGAAAGCGTTTCGCTTCGCGGGTACACAGGCGCCGGTTACACCTACGTCACCTTCGGACAGTATCCGCAGGACCGCGGGGACAGCCTCTCCCCCATCCTCTGGCGGGTATTGAAGGCCGACGATACCACAGCATACCTCCTGAGTGAATACATCCTCGACAGCCGCCCTGTCCAGGAGGACAAAAAGACCTACCGCTCCTGGGAAGAGAGCGAGCTGAACGCGTATTTAAACGGCGAATTCCTCTACACTGCTTTCAGCGCAGAGGAACTTCGCGCCCTCGTGGAAACAGAGCAGGGACGGGTGACCCTGCTTTCCGCAGACGAAGTGCGAAACGCCGCCATGGGCTTTGACGACAACGCGTCCCACCGGGCCCAGGGCACGGATTACGCCAAGGAAAACGGCCTTGATTCCTATTCCGGCCGGGTTCGCTACAGCCCCTGGTGGCTCAGGGACGTTTCGCAGGATTATCCTGAGCAGCACCGCCGGATCATCGAGGACGGAAAGCTCGGCAGGACGGGCGTCAATTCCCGTTCCACCGGCGTGCGCCCCGCAGTGACCGTTTCCCTCGCCGAGCTCACCGTAACCGGTGGACACGGCACCCAGGACGACCCGTAC
>CAMOIA010000193.1 GCA_946615785.1 uncultured Clostridia bacterium | reverse complement strand
GCTGGGCGGCAGCGGCGCGGGCAAAACCACCTTTCTGAACGCCGTCAACGGCTACGAAAAAGCCGACGCAGACGTTCTGCTCAACGGCACCAACATGTACACCCAGTATAAAAAAATGCAGTACGAGGTGGGCTTTGTGCCCCAGGCGGAAATGATGCGCGGCAAGGACACCGTGATCAGCACCCTGCTGGACGCGGCCAAGCTGCGCCTGCCCAAGGACGTATCCCCCCGGCAGCGCAGGGACCGCGTGGAGGAGGTCATGGAGATTTTCGGCCTCACGCCCGTCAAAAACAACCTGGTGGAAAAGCTCTCCGGCGGTCAGAAAAAACGCCTTTCCATCTCCATCGAATTCATCAGCAACCCCTCCCTGTTCATTCTGGACGAGCCCGATTCCGGCCTTGACGGCGTGATGGCGCGCGAGCTGTTCGTGCAGCTTCGCAAAATCGCCGATACGGGCAAGATCGTCATCGTCATCACCCATACGCCAGACCGCGTGATCGACCTGTTCGACGACGTGATCGTATTGGCCAAGGACAGCGCCCGGACGGGACGGCTGGCCTATTACGGCAGCATCGAAAACGCGCGCGCGTTTTTCCAGAGGGACTCCATGGAGCAGATCGTCAAATCCGTCAACCGCCAGGAAGAGGGCGGCGACGGCCTGGCCGACGAATTCGTGATGAAGTACGCGGAGGTGCAGCATGTCTGATATGAAACAAAAAGGCACAAGGCAGCTGGCCATCCGCCACCGCGGACGCGGCTCGCAGGTGATCATTTATTTCGGCAAGCTGCTGCGCATGTTCGTCTACCAGAACGACTGGAAGGTGCTCCCCATGGCGGCGCTGATCGCCGGGCTTGTGGGCATGGTGCTCAGGATCGCGTGCTTTGTCACCATGGAAGCGACGCTCATGGGCTCTTTTGCCCTGGTTTGCGTGGCCATCTGGAACGGCTGCTTCAATTCCATTCAGGTCATCTGCCGCGAGCGGGACGTCATCAAGCGCGAGCACCGTTCGGGCATGCACATTTCCTCCTATATTCTTTCGCACATGCTCTACCAGGCGCTTTTGTGCCTTGCGCAGACGGCGGTCACCATGATCGTGACGCAGATCGTCGGCGTTCAGTACCCGTCCCAGGGATTGATCACGAACAGCTTTCTGGTCGATATCGGCATTTCCATCTTCCTGATCTCCTACGCATCGGACATGCTTTCGCTGTGGATTTCGGCCCTTGCCCATAACACCACGACCGCCATGACCATCATGCCCTTCGTGCTGATTTTCCAGCTGGTGTTTTCCGGCGGCATGATTCCCCTGCCCGCCTGGACGGAGCCGCTGACCCATTTCACCATTTCAAACCCCGCCCTCAAGCTGATCGCGACCCAGGCGGACACCAACCACCGCCCGTATGCGACGATCGCCACCCTGGTGGACAGAATGCGCGACAACGAAATCGGCGGCACCTTCACCGTCGGCCAGGTGCTGGACGTCCTGCAGGACGAAAATAACCCTGCCATCGCGGAGCTGCGCACCCGCCAGCTCGGCGAAAAGTTCACCCTGGGCCAGCTTCAGACGGCGCTTGAAAATTCCGCCACGTTCGCATCCTTTCAGCAGGAGCACATCCTGGAGGACTTTACGATCGCCGATCTGATCCGCGTCATCCTGGAATCAAACGAGCTTCAAAACCTGCGGTCCTTCAGCCTCTTCGATCCCGAGGTCACGGTGGAATCCGTTCTGCGGTCCGCCCTTGAATCAGAAGACCTGAAACCCATTCTGGATACAAAGCTTGTGCAGATGACCACGGTGGGCGACGTGCTCACCGCCGTTGACGCAAAAGGCGTGCTGGAACAGTACAGCGGCATGGAAATCGACGGCACCTTCACCATCGGACAGGCGGTCGATCTGATCGCCTCCAACCCGGACGTCACAGCCATGCGCGACCGCGAGATCACCGTAACGGCCACCCTTGGAAAGCTGATGGACCTTGTGGGCCAGGACAAGGTAAAGACCTTCCTGGAAGACAGGGCCGCAGCCGCCAACTACAAGCCCGAATACGAGCTTACGGAAGAGAATATCGTCGGTTACTGGTCTTCGCTGATCCTGTTCATTTTCATCTTCGCGCTGCTTTCCACCGTCACGCTGGAATTTATCGACAAGGACAAACGATAAGGATTCGGAATTGAAACCATGATTCGAAAACTGATCAAGCAAATGCTGACGGCCCAGACCCTTTCCGCGCTGACCGTTTCCCTGTGCCTTCTGATCGACAACATCATGATCGGGCGCTTCCTCGGCCTGGAGGCCATCGCCGCATACGGATTTGCAAACCCGGTTCTGCTGTTCATCGGCGCGATCGGCAGCATGCTGGCCGCGGGCGTGCAGGTGGCCTGTTCCAAATCGCTCGGCAGCGGCTCCAGGGAGGAAACCAACAGGGGATATTCCTCCGCCATCGTGCTGATGCTCGGCATTTCCGTCCTGTTTACCCTGCTGGTCATTCTCTTTCGCAATCCCCTGGCCACTGCGCTGGGCGCAGGCAGCGAAGGCAGTCTGTACGATCAGACCCGGGATTATCTTGCCGGATTTGTGATCGGCGCGCCCGGTTCCATGGCGGCGCTGGTGCTGGTGCCTTTCCTGCAGATGGCCGGACAGAGCAACCTGCTCATCGTCGCAGTGCTCGGCATGACGGCCGCGGACGTTGCGCTGGACCTGGCAAACGTTTTCTGGTTTCACGGCGGCATGTTCGGCATGGGGCTTGCTTCCTCCGTCAGCTATTATGTGGCCATGGTCATTGCCATGCTGTATTTTCTGTCAAAGAAATGCGTGTTTGCGTTCTCCTTCCGCTCTGTCACCGGCAAAAAGATCAGGGAACTGTTTACCGGCGGCGTCCCCGCCCTTTTCAACATGGCCTCTTCGGTGGTGCTGGTTTATGTTCTCAACACCATTTTGAGCAGCGTCGGCGGCAGCGAAGCGGTGGCGGCGTATAGCGTGCTTCTGAACATCGGCAACGCGGCCAACTGCATTTCCACCGGCATCGGCGGCGTTTCCCTGACCCTTTCCGGCATTTTCTTCGCCGAAGAGGACCGTACCGCCCTGAAGGAGCTTTTGAAGCTGCTGGCAAGGTACGCGGTGCTGCTGGGCGTGGCAATGGGCATCGTGCTGATGATTTTCGCCCCCGTATTTGTGCAGGTCTTCATTCCAAAGGCAGGTTCCGCCCAGAACATGACCATACTGGGCGTCCGGCTGTTCGCGCTCGGCCTGATCCCCTGCTGCCTGAACAACGCGCTGAAAAGCCTGTACCAGGGAACGGAAAGGATCGCGCTGATCGAAACCATTTCCATTCTGGAGGGTGCCCTTCTGCCCGCGCTTTCCGCCTTCCTGCTCAGCCGTTTCATGGGCGTAACCGGTGCCTGGCTGTATTTTGTGGCCGGCGAGCTTTTGACGCTTCTGTGCGTGTCCGCCTATGTGTGGCGGAAAAACAAAATGGGCCTTCCGGCTTCAGAGGCCTATCTGCTTCTGCGGAATGATTTCGGCGTACAGAAGGAAAACCTGATGGAGGTGGACATCCACTCCCTGGATGAGGTCACGGCGGCTTCCCAGGCGGCGGAAGCGTTCTGCATCGCGCACGGCCAGAGTGAAAAAGTCGCCAACCACATTGCCCTTTGCGTGGAGGAAATGGCCAGCAACACCGTGCAGTACGGCTTTGCCAAAGGGCAGAACAACCATCTCTCCATTCGGATCCAGCATCAGCAGGACCGCTGGGTGCTGCGCTTCCGCGACGACTGCAAAGCCTTCGACCTCGTCCGCTATGTCCC
>CAMOIA010000192.1 GCA_946615785.1 uncultured Clostridia bacterium | reverse complement strand
TCGGCGGCGCGGCCACCTGCATCGGCGGCGCGATCCGCGATCCGCTCTCCGGCCGGGCCTACGTTTACGGCGCCATGCGCGTGACCGGCGCGGGCGATCCCTTCTCCAAACCCATCAGCGGAAAGCTTCCGCAGAAAAAGCTGACGCGCACGGCCGCCGCGGGATATTCCAGCTACGGCAACCAGATCGGCCTGGCCACGGGCCAGGTGAGCGAATGGTATCACCCCGGCTACACCGCAAAGCGCCTTGAAATCGGCGCGGTCATCGGCGCGGTGCCGGAAAGCCAGGTGCGCAGGGAACGCCCCGTTCCCGGCGACGTGGTGATTCTGCTTGGCGGCCGCACGGGCCGGGACGGCTGCGGCGGCGCGACCGGTTCCAGCAAGGCGCATACGGTCAAAAGCCTCGTTACCTGCGGCGCCGAGGTGCAGAAGGGCAACGCGCCAGAGGAGCGCAAGCTGCAGAGGCTGTTCAGGAGTGCCGAATTCTGCTCGCTGGTGAAGCGCTGCAACGATTTCGGCGCTGGCGGCGTGTCCGTCGCCGTGGGCGAACTGGCGGACGGTCTGGACATCGACCTTGACAGGGTGCCCAAGAAATACCAGGGCCTTGACGGCACGGAGCTGGCCATTTCCGAAAGCCAGGAGCGCATGGCCGTGGTGACGGCGGCGTCCGATGCGGACCGTCTGCTTGAGCTTGCCGCGGGCGAAAACCTGGAGGCCACCGTGATCGCGAAGGTGACGGACGACGAAACCCTCACCATGCGCTGGCGCGGAAAGACCATCGTTTCCATTCCCCGCTCCTTCCTCAATTCCAACGGCGCGCCCAAGAAGACAGGCGCGCGCATCCCCTGCGAAACGGTGCAGAACCGCTTTGGCGCGCCGGAGGGCGGTTTGAAGGAACAGCTTACCGCCTTTTTTGCCGATCTGAACAACGCAAGCCCGCAGGGCCTTTCCGAACGCTTTGATTCCACCATCGGCGCGGGCACGGTGCTCATGCCCTTCGGCGGGGCGAACCAGCTCACGCCCGCGCAGGCCATGGTGCAGAAGGTCAGCCGCGAGCACGGCGACACCACGACCGTCAGCATGATGGCGTGGGGCTTCGATCCCTTCGTGTCCGAGCAGAGCCCCTACGCGGGCGGATACCTGAGCGTGACCGAGGCGGTGACCCGGCTGATCTGCACGGGCGCGGGCGAAGGCCCTGTGTACCTGACCCAGCAGGAGTATTTCCCCCGTCCCGGCAGTGAGGACTGCCGCTGGGGCCTGCCGGCCTCGGCGCTGCTTGGCAGCATCCAGGCGCAGATGGACTACGGCATCGCCTCCGTCGGCGGCAAGGATTCCATGAGCGGCTCCTTCGACCAGCTGGACGTGCCGCCGACGCTGTGCACCTTCGCCGTGACCACCGCAGGCATCGGCAGCGTGCGTCCCAACGCATTTTCGCGCCTTGGGGACGGGCTGTACCTGCTTCTGCCTCAAACAAACGCCAAGGGCATTCCCCTTCCGGACAGCCAGAAGAAAGTCTGGGATACGCTGAAGGCCGGCCTTGCGGACGAAACCGTCAGCGCGGCCTGGGCGCTCGGTCACGGCGGCGCGATGGAGGGCATCGTCAAGTGCGCGCTTGGCAATTTCACCGGTGTCAGCCTGAACGAAAACGCCACGGCGGACCGCCTGTACGGCTGGCACTTCGGCGGCGCGCTCGTCAGCAGCCGCGCTCCCCTTGAAGGCGCCGTGTGCATCGGCACCGTGACGGGCGAGGATAAGCTGCGCAAGGGCGCGGATGCCCTGCCCCTTTCGGACGTGCTGGCCATGTACGAAGCGCCGCTCGAACCCATTTTCCCGCGCAGGGCCGCCGCGGAGGAAAAGACCGCCGCGCCCGCCCCGCACATTGCAAGGGATGTACCGGCGGCGAAGGCGCATTTTGCCGCGCCGCGCGTGCTGATCCCCGTGTTCCCCGGCACCAACTGCGAATACGACAGCATCCGCGCCCTGGAGCGGGCGGGGCTTGAGGGCGAAACGCTCGTCATCCGGAACCTTTCCGGCCCCGATATTCAGGAATCCATCCGCCGCGTGGCCGCCTCCATCCGCCAAAGCCAGATCATCTTCATCCCCGGCGGCTTCTCCGGCGGCGACGAGCCCGATGGCAGCGGCAAATTCATCACCGCCTTCTTCCGCGCGCAGGAAGTGCGCGAGGCCACGGAAACCTTGCTTTCAAACGGCGGGCTGATGCTCGGCATCTGCAACGGCTTCCAGGCGCTCATCAAGCTGGGCCTTGTGCCCTACGGGCATATCATGGATCTGGACGAAACCATGCCCACCCTGACCTACAACACCATCGGCCGTCACCAGAGCCGCCTTGTGCGCACCCGGATCGCCTGCACCGCCAGCCCCTGGCTGAAGAAGTGCGAGGTGGGGGACGTGATCACCGTGCCCATCAGCCACGGCGAGGGCCGGTTCGTCGCAAGCGAAAAGGTGATGAACACGCTTATGGAAAACGGGCAGATCTTCAGCCAGTACTGCGACGAAAAGGGCAATGTGAGCATGGACATCATGGACAACCCCAACGGCTCCATGATGGCCGTGGAGGGCATCATGAGCCCGGACGGCAGGGTGCTTGGCAAAATGGGCCACAGCGAGCGCACCGGCGCGGGATTGTACCTGAACGTGCCCGGGAAATACGACCTGGGGCTGTTTGAAAGCGCCAGGGATTATTTCCGCTGATTCTTTTCCACTGAAAACAGAATACAAACACAGCCGGGCCTCCGATGTAAGTAACGCCGGAGGCCCGGTTTTTTGCTCTGACGGGGGACTTTGGCCCGGTGCGTTTTTTGGGTTTCCCGGATCGGTCCTGCTTTGCGGGCCTGAAGGGAAGCGGGACGCCGGGCTGCCCGGACAAGTATGAAAAAAATACGACAAATATGTAAATAATGGTCGACATAATACAAATACCGGTCTGAAAAGATTGCGTTTATTTCCATTATCCCGTATAATTAATACAAATACCGGTCTGAAAAGATTGCGTTTATTTCCATTATCCTGTATAATTAAATAGCATTTTTATGACCGAAAGGGGCGCCCATATGAACCGGCATGCAAAGCTGAAGCGTATCGTTGGGGTTCTGCTGATTCTTGTATTGGTTCTGCAGATCGTTCCGATGGACGCGGAGAATGAAGGCGGCAGCGCGCTTACGTTCTACAGCGAGTGGCTGAGCCCGACCCCTGTGATGCCGAGCTTTGAATACACGTTTTCGGATACGGGGGACACGGTTCTTTTGCCCTTCCTGCTGGCAACGAACGGCGTGTACGGGAACATCCTTGACGCCGAAACACAGAGCCCTGCCCTTGTGCTGGACGGCAACCTCTACCTGACGGCCGTAGGGCATTTTGACAGCGCCGAGCTTACCGTCACCACCGACCGCGGCACCTACACCTTCACCCTGCACAATCCGGGCGAAGACACGGTGATTCCCGCGGGCGAGGAAGTGACGGGCGAAAACGGCAGCTTCACCGCGACGGGCGAAATCCCCGCCGGAACACAGCTTTCTGTCGGCGCGTTCGAACCGACGGAAGCGCTGAGGGCCGCGGTTCCCTCCGCCACCCGGTCCGCGAATACCGTTTATACCGTGTGGATGGACATCGGCCTGGTCGCCCCGGACGGGGAGGACGTGCACGCCGGCGCGGACGTGACTGTGAAAACGAATATCGCCTTGCCCGAAGCCCCTGAGCAGGACGGCAGGACCGGCCGCGCCGTGGTCAAAAACGCAAGGCTCTTCCACGTGATCGGCGAGACGGAAGTGGAAGAGCTGCCCGTGGAAGTGGAAACGGAAAA
>CAMOIA010000191.1 GCA_946615785.1 uncultured Clostridia bacterium | reverse complement strand
AAGCGCACGTGGCGCAGCTGGTTCACCTTGTCGTGTCCGATGGTCTGGTGGCGCAGCTGGTTGCGGATGTCCTCCATGTTGTTGGGGCTGGTGGCCAGCGCCGCGATGCCGGAACCCGGGAAGGTGATTTTGGAAGTGGATGCAAATTTATACACCAGGTCCGGGTTTCCGGCGCGCTTGCATTCGGCGAGGATCTCGATCAGGTAATCCTGCTTGTCGTCATACAGATGGTGCATGCCGTACGCGTTATCCCAGAAAATGCGGAAATCCCGCGCGGCGGGCTTGAGCCTTGCAAACCGGCGCACCGTTTCGTCGCTGTAGGAAACGCCGGAGGGATTGGAATACTTGGGCACGCACCAGATGCCCTTGATGCTTTCGTCCTCCCGCACGAGCTTTTCCACGATGTCCATGACCGGGCCGTGTTCGTTCATGGGAACGGGAATCATGTCGATGCCGAAGTATTCGGTGATGGCAAAGTGCCGGTCGTACCCGGGCACGGGGCACAGAAAGCGCACCTTGTCCAGCTTGCACCAGGGCGTGTTGCCCATGATGCCGTTGGTGCACGCGCGCGCGACCGTGTCGTACATCACGTTCAGGGAAGAGTTGCCGTAGATGATGATGTCGTTTGGATTGTTCTCCATCATGTCGCCAAGCAGCACCCTGGCTTCGTCGATGCCGGTCAGCTGCCCGTAGTTGCGGCAGTCCGTCCCGTCCTCGCAGGTCAGGTCCGAAGAGGAATCCAGCACGTCCATCAATCCCATGGAGAGATCCAACTGCTCGCGGCAGGGTTTGCCGCGGCTCATGTCCAGGCGCAGGCCGAGCCCCTGCAGACGGCGGTATTCCGCTTTGAGGGTCCTGATCTCTTCTGCAAGTTCTTCCTTGCTCATATCCATATATCGCTTCATATTCGGCAAACCTCACTATGTATTTGAATATTTCACGGCTTTATCGATCATTTTAAAGCCATTTCCATCATACCGCACCGACGGGAAAAGGCAAGATGCGGAGGAACGAAAAAGACCTTAAAATTGTTCTTTTCCTGTTTTTTGCGCAAAAAACGCCCCGTTCGCTCGGAACGGGGCGGGCGGCGGACCAGCGCGCACGCGCAAAAGCGCGCAGGATCCGCCATTTGACTGTTTCTATCGGTTCTGAAAGCCTCAGGAAACAGGCTCTGTGTTTCTGGGCGTCAGGTTTTTCAGCATCGTGCGGTCACAGCGGCGGTAGAAGCAGACGCTGATGATCAGCGACACGAATTCCGCGATCACAAAGGCGAACCATACCGCGTCCAGCGAAAGCCGGCTCAACAGCCACGCGGAGGGCAAAAGCACCAGAAGCTGACGGCACAGTGAGATGATCAGGCTGTAGGTGCCGCGCCCGACCGCCTGAAAAAGGTTTCCGAACGTAATGCCGAACGCGGCCAGCGGGAAGGAAAGACAGATGGTCCGCATGGCCACGATCCCGATTCCCTGCATGGTAGTGGTGGCGTTCTCCCCTTCAAAGAGGCTCATCAGCGCCGACGGGAACAGAAGGAAAATGACCATGCCGACCAGCAGGATGGAAAGCGCCCATCCGACCGCCACCTTGATGGTTTCATAAACCCGGTCGCGAAGACCCGCGCCGAAATTATAGCCGATAATGGCCACAAGACCGCTGCCGAGGCCAAAGACCGGCATGAACACAAAAGACTGGAGCTTAAAATAAATGTTGAGCACGTTCACAGCGTCGTTGCCGGTTTCGGGGAAAGACGAAAGGATCATGTTCATCCCGACATTCATGACCGACGCGATGGCCTGCATGACCGTGGAAGGCGCGCCGACGGAAACGATGCCCCTCAGGATCTGCGGTTCAATCCTGAAGCCTTTAAACGAAATGCGAAGCTCTGTATTCTTTTTCTGGTTCAGGATAAAGCCGACGATCATGGCGCTCCACTGTCCGATGACCGTCGCGATGGCGGCGCCCGCGACCCCCATCGCCGGACAGCCGAGAAGACCGTAGATCATGATGGGGTCCAGAATCATGTTTATGACCGCGCCGGTTATCTGCGTGACCATGGAAAAAACGGTGTTGCCGGTGGACTGGAGCATGCGCTCGAACAGGATCGACATAAACATGCCGCAGGAGCACGTGGTCACGATGGTCAGGTACGTCGTGCCGAGCGATTTGATCTTGGCGGCGTTGTTCAGGGAATCGGAGGTCAGAAAATCCAGAAAGGCACCGGAAAAAATGGCCCCGAGCAGGATGAAGAAGACCGTTCCCGCACCCTCGATCAGCATGCCGTTGAGCGCCGCCCGCCTCGCCTCGTCGTGAAGCCCCGCGCCAAGCTTTCGTGAAATGAAGCTGTTGATGCCGATGCCCATGCCGACGGCCAGCGCCACCATCAGCATCTGAATGGGATACGCCAGGGAAACGGCGGTCAGCGCGTCCGGATCATAACGGGATACGAAAATGGAATCGACCACGTTATACATGGCCTGCACCAGCATGCTCACCATGATGGGCAGGGATACCTTTGGGATCAGTTTGCGGACAGGCATGGTGCCCAGCATGACCGACCGCGCGTTTTTATCGCTTTGCATGTGTTTCCTCCGTGAGGCTTTCTGACGCTTTCGCGCATGGAACATGGTAGCAGATGAAGCCCCTGCCGTCAACCGTTTCCATGCCGTTCACGAACGGACTGGAACGGCATGAGCATTTCCAATACCGGCCGTCGGCGGGGTCCGTTCCGAAAACCGGTGGATTCCGCCCCTGAAGCGCAGACCGCAAAACTTGTCTTCGATTTCGTCAACGCAAAAAAGCGGCCCGCCGCGGAATCAAACCCGCGGCGGGCCGGAAAAGGCTTCTGTGTACAGGATTATACCGCGCCCTGCGCCATCATGGCGGAAGCAACCTTGAGGAAGCCCGCGATGTTCGCGCCGGTCACGTAATTGCCTTCCGCGCCGTATTCGGCAGCGGCGTTGTCCACATTGGCAAAGATGTTTTCCATGATGCCCTTGAGCTTGGTGTCAACCTCGTCAAAGCTCCAGGAGAGCCGCTGGCTGTTCTGGCTCATTTCCAGGGCGCTGGTCGCGACGCCGCCGGCATTGGCCGCCTTGGCCGGTCCAAAGAGCACGCCGCTGTCCTGCAGATAGCCGGTCGCATCCAGGGTGGAGGGCATGTTCGCGCCTTCAGCCACCGCAAAGCAGCCGTTGGCCACCAGCGCCTTGGCGCCTTCCAAATCCAGCTCGTTCTGTGTGGCGCAGGGCAGTGCGATATCGCACTTCACCGTCCAGATCTGACGGCAGCCTTCGGTATAAACGCTGCCGGGCACGCGCTGGGCGTAATCCTTGATACGGCCGCGCTCGATTTCCTTGATCTGCTTGACCACGGCAAGGTTGATGCCGTTTTCATCCACGATGTAGCCGTTGGAATCGCTCATCGCGACGACCTTCGCGCCCATCTGCGTGATCTTCTGGCAGGCGTAGATCGCCACGTTGCCGCTGCCGGAAATCACGACGCGCTTGCCCTCGACGGATTTGCCGTTGCGCTTGAGCATCGCGTTGAGGAAATAGCAAAGACCGTAGCCGGTCGCCTCGGTCCTTGCGAGCGAACCGCCGTAGGAAAGGCCCTTGCCGGTGAGCACGCCCTCATACAGGCCCGTGATGCGCTTGTACTGGCCGTAGAGATAGCCGATTTCACGGCCGCCCACGCCGATATCGCCGGCGGGCACGTCCACGTCCTTGCCGATATGGCGGTAAAGCTCGGTCATGAAGGACTGGCAGAAACGCATGACTTCGTTGTCGCTCTTGCCCTTGGGATCAAAATCGCTGCCGCCCTTGCCGCCGCCGATGGG
>CAMOIA010000190.1 GCA_946615785.1 uncultured Clostridia bacterium | reverse complement strand
GGACAGGATGACTATTATATTCCGATTCCCAGCCGCCGCCGGCATACACAGGCGCGCGATTTGCGGGCACGGGTTCTTCCATCTCCGGCGTTTCCGGATCATACCCCAGCCTGTGATCGGCAGACCAGTTGGAAAGGCGGTTGACCCATTCCCGCGGATGCAGGCGGAAAAGCGCGATCAGGCACAGAAGCAGCAGCACGATAAGCAGCGCCGTGCCGCCAAAGGCGCCGAGGAACCGCCAAACGGGGTATGCCAGCAGCATTCCAAGCGCGCCCTGCCCCTGCAGGTCCTCCGCGCCGTACTGATAGGCACAGCGCAGAAAATAGCGGAAGGTCGGGGTTACGCCGCCGCTGACCTGTCCGGCAAAAAAGTCCATCAGGTTTCCGGTGGACCCGATGATGGTAGTGTTGATCGTCATCAGCCCAAGCGCAAGCACGTAAACAGCCGTCAGCAGCAGGATTGCGCGAAAGGAAACGTCATGAAACAGGCTCACGATGATCCGGCTTCCAAGCAGCACGAGCAGCACCGGGAAGAGAAAAAACCAGGTGCCGCCCGCGACGCCGTTCAGCGCCGAACGGACGAGGCGCAGCACCTCGGACTGCGCCGCGACGGGCAGCATGGCCAGCAAAAAGAAAAAGCCGGCGCAGCAAAGCAGCAGGCCGACGCCGATCAGCCAGCCCGGTGCGCGAAGGGATGTTTTGATCGCTTTGTTTTTGGAGGGTTTTTTGCTTTTCTTCATTTCAATCCTCGTCTTTTATTCAGGATACGACCCGATCAGATAGCCGAAAACAAGGCCGCCGCCGTCAAGGCTGACGGCGAAATCCGTGTTTTCGAGCGTATACACGAATACCTTTCCGGGCGGAAGAAGGGAAGTCACCATGTCCGTCTGTCCGACAAAGTGAACCCTGTCCGGCTGCCCGAAAAGCCGCAGCACTTCCGTTTCGTCCATCTCCCCGCCTTTCATCGCGGGGAAAAGCATACCGGACGAAAACAGGCCCGTCACGCTGCCGCCTTCCCCATCCGCCATAACGGCGCTGCCAGCGAACCGCGCGTCCTCGGCTTCGACAAAAATCCCGCCGGGCCACGCACCCGGGTCGACGCTCACCCTGTACGCGTCCGCCACCTCGTCAAGCGCTTGGCCCAGATGCACGGGAAGGCCGGGCAGCGTTCCGCTTTTTGCCTGATCGAGGAGCGAAAGGGCAAAATCTTCATTCGTGATTTCAGGCACGGTTAGCAGCCACTCTTCTGATACCGCGGAATACGGCACCAGCACCGCTCCCGCGTAACCAGAAAGGCAGGATACTTGACTGTATGGATAATACAGGAGGATGCCGTTCTCACACAGCGCAAAATTCTCTTCCGGCAGCGGCACAAATGAGGCGTTCTCCAGATAATCCGAAGCTTTCGGTTCGATCTGCGTTTCGATGTACGCTTCCATCCGATTCACCGCACTCTCCGGATCGGAAAACAGATCCGCGAACACAAGCCTTTCGCCCGTTTTCAGGTCAAAGCTCATCGCGTACCAGACCTGAGAAGGGCGTCCGGAAAGCATACGGCCCTTGGCGGATACGACAAACGATACGATATCCTCCATTGGAGGCTGGAACACTTCATATTTAACGGTCAGCCCGGCACCGCTTTCGCCGAGGCTGTCAAGCAGGGAAAGGTAGGATTGCAGATGGCAGTTTTCCTGCAGATGCGCGTTGATGCGCTGCGAAACCGCTTCGTCCTCCAAAGCCGCCTCCGGCCAGGAAACATACGAACCGCCCTTTCCCAAAGCCCTGTGTTCTGTGATGACATACGCATCATGCTCAGCCAGACCGCAGACAGCAAAGGCGGTCAGCAGGCATAGAAGGATCGCAAAACCTTTTCTCATAACACCCTCCGGACGGTATTTTACACCATTTTTGAAGCACCTGCAAGCGGCGATACGTCCTTATGCCCATATAACGCATCCGCGGTTTCTTTTCTTGCGAAAAAAAGGAAGCTCCCCTTAAGAGAGCTTCCCTGAATGCGCAAGTTTCAATCCGCCGCTTTCTCAGCTGCGGCTGCTTTCACGGCGCGGAGGCCTCGTGCCCGCGTGGCCCTGCCCCTGATGGTTTTCATAGCTAATATCGGTGCGGACCAGATTGATGCGGCCCTGGGAGTCGATCTCGCTGACCTTCACATCGATCAGGTCGCCGATCTTCACCACGTCCTCAACCTTTTCCACGCGGTGGTCGGCCAGCTTTGAAATGTGCACCAGGCCGTCCTTGCCGGGCAGAAGCTCCACAAAGGCGCCAAAGTTCATGATGCGCACAACCTTGCCCGTGAATTCGTCGCCGGCCTGAATGTCCCTGGCGATGCCTTCGATGATCGCCTTGGCGCGGTTGGCCGCCGCTTCGTCGGGCGTGGAAATGAACACGCGGCCGTCGTCTTCAATGTCGATCTTGACGCCGGTTTCGGCGATGATCTTGTTGATCATCTTGCCGCCGGAACCGATCACCTCGCGGATCTTCTCGGGGTTGATGCTGAACTGGATGATCTTGGGCGCGAACTTGCTCAGGTGATCGCGCGGCTGGCCGAGCGTCTCGAGCATGATGCCCAGGATGTGCAGGCGGCCCTTAAGCGCCTGGGACAGCGCGCGGGACAGGATCTCGCGGTTGATGCCCTTGATCTTGATATCCATCTGGATGGCGGTGATGCCGTTCATGGTGCCGGCGACCTTGAAATCCATATCGCCGAGGAAATCCTCAAGGCCCTGGATATCGGTCAGCACCGCGATCTTGTCGCTCTCGGTGTCCTGGATGAGGCCCATGGCCACACCTGCGACCGGAGCATGGATCGGCACGCCCGCGTCCATCAGGGAAAGCGTGCTGCCGCAGACAGACGCCATGGAAGAAGAGCCGTTGCTGCTCATGATCTCGCTGACGAGGCGGAGGGCATAGGGGAATTCGGTCTCGTCCGGAATCACCGGCAGCAGCGCCCGCTCTGCAAGCGCGCCATGGCCGATCTCGCGGCGGTTCGGGGAACGCAGCCTTCCGGCTTCGCCCGTCGCGTAAGAGGGCATATTGTACTGGTGAATATAGCGCTTGCTTTCCTCATTGGAAAGGCCGTCCAGCTGCTGCGCTTCGCTGACGGAGCCGAGGGTCGTCACGGTCAGCGCCTGGGTTTCACCGCGGGTGAACACGGCGGAACCGTGGGTGCGGGGCAGAATGCCCACCTCACACCAGATAGGCCGCACTTCGTCCACCTTGCGGCCGTCGGCGCGGATGCCCTTGTCCAGGATGTTGCGGCGCATGACCTCTTTGTTCAGGTAGTACAGCGCGTCCGCCACTTCGCCTTCGCGGTCTGGGAAAATGTCTGCAAAATGCGCGAGCACGTCGGCCTTGACCTCGGCCTCACGCGCCTGGCGCTCTTTGCGCACGAAGGTTTCATAGGTATACACGCACTTGTCGTACGCGTATTCGCGCACGGCGGCCTTCACGTCGTCGCCGGTCGTGATCAGGGGGAAATCCTTCTTCGGCTTGCCGATTTCCGCGATGATCGTCTCCTGGAAGGCCACAAGCTCCTTGATGCTCTCGTGCGCGTAGAGGATGGCGTCCATCATGGCGTCTTCGCTCACTTCACGGGCGCCGGCTTCCACCATCATGATCGCGTCCTTGGTGCCGGCAACCGTCACGTGCATGTCGCTACGCGCTTCTTCTTCTTCGTTCGGGTTCAGAATGAATTTCCCGTCCACGCGGCCCACCACAACGGCAGCCGTCGGACCTGCCCACGGAATTTCGCTGATGGCAAGCGCGATGGAAGAACCGATCATCGCCGGGAATTCAGGGGGATTGTTCGGGTCCACAGAA
>CAMOIA010000189.1 GCA_946615785.1 uncultured Clostridia bacterium | reverse complement strand
ACCGTGGCCGTGCTCAAGGGCGTGGGTGTGTACAACGAATACTACAACGCCAACCTGTACCTGAACTCCGGAAAGTATTACACGGTGTCTACCGCCCTGTATTCCTTCTCCGGCCCCTACAAATCGCAGTTCAACATCATCTGCGCCGGCGTGCTGCTGACGCTGCTGCCGCCCCTGATCATCTTCCTGTTCTTCCAGAAGCAGGTTTACGCGGGTCTCGCGAGCGGCTCTGTAAAGGGTTGATAAGATGAAAAAGGTATCGATGCGGGATATCGGAAAGGCTGCCGGCGTCAGCGCGGTCACGGTTTCCAAGGCCATGGCCGGCCGGGAGGGCATGAGCGACGCCGTGCGGAAGCGGATCCTGGACATTGCCGCGGAGATGGGCTATCAGTATCCGGACGGAAGCGCTGTGCGGCTGAAAACGGGCCTTGACATCGGCATCGTCATTCCGGAGCAGTATTTTGAGCCGGATTCGTACTATTCCATGATGTACAGAAAGCTCGTTTCCTGCCTGAGTCAGATGGGGCATTTCGGATTGCTGGAATTGCTCAGCAAGGAAGACGCCGCCGCGCTGCGCATACCGCGGCTGATTGACACCCGTCACGTGGACGGCCTGATTTTGCTTGGGCAGCCCGCAAAGGAATACTACCGCATGATTTCGCAGGCCGGCACGCCCACTGTGTTTCTGGATTTTTATGACGAACAGGGCAGCGCCGATTCCGTGGTCGGAGACAACACCTACGGCTGCTACCGCCTGACCAGCCACCTGATCAAAAACGGACACCGGAAAATCGGTTTTGTGGGGAACATGCGCACTACCTCCAGCATTCTGGACCGGTATCTCGGCTATTACCGCGCGATGATCCTGCACGATCTGCCAATCCACCCGGAATGGATCATATCCGACCGGAACGATGAAAACAACTGGATCGACCTTTCCCTTCCGGAAGCTTTGCCCACCGCCTTCGTGTGCAACTGCGACGTGGTGGCGTCACGCCTGATCACGGCGCTGAAGGCCCGCGGGCTTCGGGTGCCGCAGGATATTTCCGTGACGGGCTTTGACGATTACCTGGTTCACCCCTCCGACGTGCCGCTGAGCACCTTCAGGGTGAATACGGACGGCATGGTGGCGCTGGCCGTCAAGGCCATCACCGAACGCTGCTCCGATTCCGCAAAGCCCTTCGGCCGCCTGGTTGTGAGCGGACAGCCGGTTTACCGGGATTCCGAAACCCTCTTCACCGGCGCGGAGCAGACGTAATCACGCCATAGCTGAAGAAAGGGACCCTCCGCTTTGTCAGCGTCCGGCACATGAAATATGCCCGTGACCCTGACGTGCGGAAGGTCCCTTTCTTTGACTGCATGGCTTTTTTACATCCACCGCTCGATCTCAAGGTAGAGCCTGCCTTTTTTGCTCGCGCCGCGGACGCCGAGATACCTGAATTTGCCAATGCCGCGGATGCTGAACACCTCGCCCTCCCTGAGCTTGCGGGAAGGGTCCAGGCACACCTGCCCCGCGACCAGCACCCGCTGGCGGGCAATCAGCTCCGCCGCCTTTCCGCGGCTGAGGTTTGCAAGCTCGGCGGTCAGCGCGTCGATGCGCTCACTGGCGGCCGCGACGCGTTCGAGCTGTTTTTCCGGCTTCGGGATGTCCTTCGCGTCTTCGATCAGGGCGCAGGAGACGCTGGTTCTGCGTACGCTGTCAAGCGACAGGATATGCTCCGCCATTTCGGCGCGGCAGAACGCGTAGCATTTGCCGCCGACAAGGCGCAGATCTCCCAGCACGTCCCTTTCGACGCCAAGGCTCATCAGCGCGCCGAGCACGTCGCGGTGCGACCAGGCTTCGGCGTATTTCACGCTCCTGGGCTCGATCAGCACACAGGCGATGGGCCAGGCTTCCCCTTCTCCCTCGCCAAAGCGCAGCATGCACCGGTCCGCGCCCTCATAGCCCCCGAAGGCACAGGCGCTTTGCAGGCGGCCTTCCCGCTGCAGCTGAAAAAACGCGCCCATCTCCGTTTCCGAATAGAACCCACCGTAGAGCACCCGTCCGCTCATCACGGCGCGGGATTCCGTTTTTTCCCACTGCTTTTTCAGAAAATCCAGATCCTCTTCCATGCCGCCCGCCTCGCTTTCCATAGCCATGGTATACCCTGCGCAAAAAAGTGTCAAACGTGGAACTGCGAAAAGCACCGGAACGCCGTGTCCTTGGCGCCGCGGTGCGCGCCGGAAACAGAGAAAACGCCCGGCATGCCGGCTTTGTCTTTTGTTCAAACAGGCGCATCCGCTTTGGCGGAAGCATTGGCACCGGATTGACTTTGCTTTTGAAACGCATATAATGAAAGCAGCATACATAAGAAAGAGGTGATCAGCATGAGCAAAAACGCAAAGATCTCCCTTGGCATCGCCTGCTTTTCGTTGATCGTGTTCCTGATTTCCACCCTGGGCCTGAAAAGAATCAGGTTCAGCGACTGGATTTTCCTGATCCTGGCCGTGATCAATTTCGGTATGTTCATCTATTACCGCAAAAAAAATCAATGATGCAAACCCTGAATCCGTTGTGATAGCTTAGAAAGCGCGCCTGCCCGGCCAAGAACCGGGAAGGCGATTTTTTTAAAAGCGCGAAGACCCGGATCAAAAGTGTGCTGTTCTTTCTTGCAGGGTGTTTGTGCCTGAAACGGCATAGGGCTTGATTTTGAATATGACGCATTCCGGAATGCGAAAACACCCTGCCGTCTGGCAGGGTGGCACAGGTTGATCGCTTGCTGTCTTTGGTTACAGGCTTTCGGTCATTTCAGGAAGGCTGATCCCGGAATGGCTCAGGCCTGCGTCGGCTCCGCTTCGGTGTCGCTGCCGGATGCGTTCGCACCTTCAATGGCAATTTTCCTGGCGCCGGCGGGCTTGTCGGGCTGAGCTTTGGGCAGGGTCACATACAGGATGCCGTCGCGGTAGCTGGCGCTGATGGCGTCCTCGCGAATGCCGTCCAGGCTGAAGGACCGCTGCACATGGCCGGTGCGCCGTTCGGAATAGTAATTGCGTTCGTCCTTCTTTTCGCTGTTGTAATCGGCGCTCACCGTCAGGGTGTTGTTCTCCACGCTCAGGTCGATGGCGTCCCTGCTTAAGCCGGGCAGTTCGGCCTCCAGAACGTAATCGTTCTCGTTTTCGCGAATGTCCACGCGGAAGCCCTGCCCGGCCAGGCAGTCGTTCATGTTAAAAAAGCTGCGGAAGAAACGGTCGTCAAACAGGCTGTTCGGACGGTTGAGCAAAGTGCGGTTAAACGGAATCATGGTATACATAGCGGTTCCTCCTTTTTATCCGGCCCATTCCGGCCGATGGGTAAATGTTGGTTTTGATTGCCGATCGGCTGAGCCTTTCGACATGCTTAGGATACTATAAAGGTCAAAGAAAGTCAAAGACACAAATAGTCAAAGAAGGTCAGAAAATCCGGAATTCAGCTGTTTTATGGTGAATTTCTTTGTTTTTTTCATGAATTCTTTTATTTTCTCACTTTTTTGTGTGCAAAGCGGTTTTGAAACACGCGGCAATCCACGATGTCCGGAGGGGAAGGGGCTTTGCTGCCGATGCAATAAAAGGAGCGCCGGGTGAAACCGAAGCGCTTTGCTCCCCGGGCTGCGTCCCAGGGAATCCGGACAGACCGAAGGGGACGGACAGCCACAAAGACGGCAGCCTTTTGCGTGTTCATCGGTATGGAAATGAGGGGGACTTGTGCAGGGACTTGCTTCTTTTACGCCATATTCTCTTCTGTTTTTGTTTTATTTTGTCAAATCTGGGCTAACGCGGGCGAAATCAGGGATTGTAAAAAGGCAAACGATTTGTTATAATCACCTTGCCTTTTTTGGTGAAAAGGCGAACATTCAATTCTGAA
>CAMOIA010000188.1 GCA_946615785.1 uncultured Clostridia bacterium | reverse complement strand
ATTCTTTGCGCTGCGTAATCATCTGCCGCAGGCGCTGATCAACATTAGGGGGCACAAGGGCCGAAACATCACCGCCGAAGGCAGCCACCTGCCTGACGACGCTGGAAGAAATCCCCTCCGTTCCCGGTCCCGCGGGAATCAGGAGCGTTTCAAGGGCGGGATAGAGCAGGCGGTTCGCGCACAGCAGGGCCGTCTCGCTCTCCACATCGCCGGTGGAACGGAATCCGCGCACGACAATGCGGATCCCCATGGCTTTTGCCATGTCCACAAGCAGCCCGCCCCAGGCTGTGATTTCTACATGCGCAAGGTTCCCGCAGCATTCACGGAGCATATGAAGCCTTTCCTCCACCGAAAAGAAACCCTGTTTTTCCGGATTGTGCAAAACGCCCACCACCACGCGGTCAAACATCGCGTCGAGCCGCGTAATGATATCCAGATGACCGAGGGTAACAGGGTCAAAGCTGCCGGGATAAATGCACTCCATTATTCTTCCCTCCTGAACAGCCGAAGGCGCGTCTGCCCGATGGCACGCTCCTTCCAGAGCGCAAGTCCCTCCGCCGGGGAGGGCGTCATACGGTCATATTCCACGCACAGAATGCCGTTTGCGCTCAGCAGTCCCTTTTCAAGGATCGCGGTAATGACGGGGTTTGTGTCCATATGGTAGGGCGGATCCAGAAAGATAATGTCAAACGTTTCCCCCGCCTCCGCAAGACGGTCAAGCGCGGCCGTATCCTGCATGGGAAGCACCTGACACGCGTCTTCAAAACGCAGGGCGGCGATGTTTTTCCGGATCACGCGGACGGCTTCGCGGTCCCTGTCCACAAGCACCGCTTTTTTAGCACTCCGCGACACCGCCTCCAGGGCCATGGCCCCGCTTCCGGCGTAAAGATCCAATACGGAAGCGTCCGCAAGTTCAAACTGCAGAATGTCAAACACGGTTTCCCGCACCCGGTCAAGGGTCGGGCGCGTGCCCATACCCTTGGGCGCTTCGATGGTTCTGCCCCGGGCAGAACCGGCGATGATGCGCATCAGACGAGCTCCTTGTTTTCGTTCTTACGCTGGCGCATCCGGATTTCCCTGCGGCGTTTGCGGTCCCGCTTTCGCTGACCAAGCTCGATGCTGCCGTGCACCATGGCGCGGCTGCGCGGTCCGCGCAGCGTTCCGAACCAGAAGGCCAGGGCGGGAAGCAGCATGAAAAGCGGGCTTAAGCGGTCCATCAGCAAAAGCGCGTCCGCGCCGCCGGGACTGAAAAGATTGGCGTAGGGCAGGCAAAGAATGCGCTCGAGCAGGCGCAGCACGTCCACAAGCCCCATGGCGATATGCTGGTTATAATAGGAAAGCGCGTCGCCGATCCCCTCGATGCCGCTGTAAGCCGACGCCCAGGAGGGCAGGCTCTGAAGCGTGTAAACCTGTTTTGTCGCCATAAAGGCGTAAGGAACGGTCACGAGCAGGGCGGGAACCATGCCGAGAAGGCCTGCCAGCAGCCCGTGCAGGCGGTGATAGCAACGCGCTTCGTCCTCCTTGGACACATTGCGGCCTTCTTTTTTCTGCGCATAGCAGATTTCACCGAACGCTACGTCCGTGTCACCCGCGCTCATCCCCTCGGTGTAAAGGATCACGAGGCAGATGAGGATCACGAGCGTGTTCAAAAGAACCCTGAGAAAAGCGGAATCCAGGCTCAGGGCCGAGCCCACCACGATGTTTACGAACGCGAACGCGACGCTCGTGCCGAAAACCTTCAGGGCGCGCTTCAGGCTGTTCTGGTTCCAGGGTTTTCCGGTCAGGTAGGGCTTGGCGACGGGCTTGACCGTGTCCTTTTTTCTTGCGGGGCCGTTTTGCGGCTGCGTTTGTTTTTGCACTGTATGCTCAATCCTCCGCATTGCCTTTCGCCTTTTCTCAGGCGTAAGGGCTCATTTTCCGATATAGACCCGGCCGTTTCTCGCGCCGGGCGAGAGCAGGATCTCGTAACTGATGGTGTCCGAAAGTGCGGCAAGCTCGTCCGCAGTGACGCATTCCTTCCCGCTCCGTCCGATGAGCACAGCCTCCGTGCCCTCCGTAACGCCGTCCACGTCCGTCACATCCACCATCATGGCGTCCATGCAGACGCGGCCGAGAATGCGGCAGCGTTTTCCGTGAATGAGCACGTCCGCCCGGTTTGAAAGGATGCGCGGATAACCGTCCCCATAGCCGATGGAGAGGGTGGCCGCCATGCCGTCCCGATCCGCGATGAAGGTGCGGCCATAGCTGAAGGAATCGCCCTTCTGAAAGCGCTTTACATAAACTGCCTCCGTTTTCCAGGAAAGCACGGGCTGAAGGTCCAGCGGACAGCCGGGATAGGGCGCGCAGCCGTACATGACGATGCCAAAGCGCACCATGTCAAACGCCGCCTCAGGATAGCGAAGCGCCGCCGCGCTGGCCGCCGCGTGCGCCGTGATACCGCCGGGAAGGTGCTTTCGCAGGCAGTCGAACCGTTCGATCTGTCGCAGGGTAAAGGCGGGATCGGGGCTGTCCGCATCCGCAAAATGCGTATACACACCGGTAATATCAAGCCTCGGTGCTTTGGAAAGCGCGCCGAGAATGGCCTGAAGCTCCGCCTCCGTGCGCGCGCCGATGCGGCCCATGCCGCTGTCGATCTTCACATGCACCGGGCACCTGAGCCTCTCGGCTTCGCAGATAGCGCTCAGCCGTTCGACGCCCCGCGGATCGTATACCGTCTGGGTGAGGCCGTACCGGGCCGAAATGACGGCGCCTTCGTCGTCCACACCGCTTAAAACCAGGATCGGCGCGGTAACGCCCGCTTCCCTGAGCTCCATGCCCTCCTCCGGGATGGCGACGCCGAGCATGGAAGCGCCTTCCTCCAGGCACACGCGTGAAACCGGCACGCTGCCGTGCCCGTAAGCGTCAGCCTTCACCACTGCAAGGAAGGGTGTCCCTTGCGCCATATGATTTCGCGCCTGGCGGATATTGTGCCGCAGCGCGGAGAGATCCACCTCCGTATACGCGGAACGGTTTCTCATTCCTCAGCCTCCCGCGCGCCGGACGCCGCAAACGCGTCGTTCAGAAGCGCTTCCATTTCTTCAAAAGTGTACAGGGCCACCTCAACCTGGTTCGGCAGGCAGATGATCAGGCTGCCAAGGATGCGCGTGCCGCGGTTTTGCACGGTCACCTCTCCCTGGTGCACGCAGTCCTGATTCTCGCAGGTGGCGCTTGCCATATAGACGCCGTCCTTCATGACGTGGATGGTGTTTTCCACGCCCTCCCTCTGTCGCAGGGTGTATTCCCTGTCGCCAAGAAGGGGAATGGGGACATACGTCACGCCCGCCGCGGTCACAAGCGCATACGCGCGGGCATACGGCAGGCCAAGACTTGCCAGCACGCTGTCCGCATAGATATCCGGAACCGCTTCATCCTCCGCACGAGAGGGCAGGCAGGAAAGCAAAAGCAAAAATGCCGCAAGCCATGCAAAAAGCGTCAGTGCCCGGTCAGGCCCGGTTTTCCGGACGTTTCGCGGCCTTGAACGCATAAAAATGGCCTCTCGCACTGTAGATCCTTTCTCCGTCAAAAGTAGGCGCTTCCCTGAGATCCGAAAGCGTCAGGGCAAGGATGGTTTTTTCGTATTCCGTCAGGTCCTGCGTGCCCTCAAGCGGCGCGTCCCGATACAGAACCTGCGCCGCTTCGTCCGCGTCCGTCAGCACCTTCACAGGCACGATGTATTTCGCCGTACCGTCGAAGGCGGTAACCATTTCCTCCCGCACAGGGATCCCTCCCCTTATGGATTATAGCGCATTTGCGCCGTGATGAAAAGAAAAAATGCGGAAAAGGCAAAAAAAATCGGCCTTTTAGGCCGACATTGGAGCGGTAGACGAGGCTCGGACTCGCGACCTCCACCTTGGCAAGGTGGCGC
>CAMOIA010000187.1 GCA_946615785.1 uncultured Clostridia bacterium | reverse complement strand
AACTGGGCATGACCGTTTCCTTCGACGGCAATTTCCGCTCCTCCCTCTGGACCTGGGAGCAGGCCCGGGACTACTGCACCGAATGCCTGCCCTATGTGGACATCCTGATGGGCATCGAGCCCTACCACCTGTGGCGGGACGAGGAAGACCATACAAAAGGCGATTTCAAGGACGGCGTGCCGCTGCAGCCGAGCTATGAAGAGCAGGACGAGATTTTCCAGGCCTTCGTGCGCCGGTACCCGAACCTGAAGTGCATTGCCCGCCACGTTCGCTACGCGCATTCCGGAAGCGAGAACAGCCTGAAGGCGTTCATGTGGTACGAAGGGCACACCTTTGAAAGCAAGCTCTTCACCTTCACCATTCTCGACAGGGTCGGCGGCGGCGACGCCTTCGCAAGCGGTCTGATTTACGCCACCATGCACGGCTACAAGCCGATGGATCTGCTGAATTTCGCCGTGGCCTCCAGCGTGATCAAGCACACCATTCACGGCGACGCGAATATCATCGACGACGTTCAGACCATCCGGAACCTGATGAACATGAATTACGACATCAAGCGGTGATCATCCGCGCCGCACGGAGGGAACCAACTTGTCCACACCACAGCCAGGGCTCCATGAGCAAATCGCCGGCAACACCAACACGGGCGTCATCAAACTGATCGCGGTCTTTTTCATGCTGATCGATCACGCCGCCATCCTGTTTTTCAAAAACGCGCCGTTTTATACCGAAATGCGCCTCCTCGGCCGCATCGCCATGCCGCTTTTTGCCTGGGGGATCGTCGTCGGAAGCCAGTACACGCGCAATATCCTGCTCTATGCGGTGCGGGTTCTTGCTGCGGCTTTTCTGATCCAGTTCCTGTATATGCCCGTCATGCACCATAACTGGCAGTACTTAAGCATCTTCTTTACCCTCGCCCTGGGGCTTTTCGGCCTTGCCGGCATCAGGCTCAGAAAGGCCGGCAGCCAGATCTGGGCGCCCGTCCTCGTGCTGCTGGTTCCTTTCCTTCTGTCGATGCTGCCTGCAGCCGTTCAGATCGACTACGGCTGGAAGGGCGTCGCCCTGATTCTGTGCCTTTACGCCTGCAGGCATCACAGAGGCGCCATCGCCGCCATGATGTGCTTTTTCTGCCTGTTCTGGGGCATGTCAAGCGCCAGCGTCACAACGCTCTTCGGCGCTACCATCCGCTATCCGAACGCTTTTTCGTCCCTCCTCGGCTACGTCTTTCGCCTTCAGTTTTTCGCCATCCTGAGCCTTCCCGTCATCCTGTACCCCTCAAAGCACAGCCTGCACATTCCGCGCTGGGCCAGCTATGCCATCTATCCTGCGCACCTTGTGCTTCTGTATCTGATCGGCCTCGCGGTCCCGGCATAATTCGGAGGAAACATGAAAGCCCGGCATATCCATTTCAGGCATGCGCGTCTTTTTGCGCAAAGCAGCTCCATGACCTCCGGCGTCATCTGGAAGCAGCTCCTTTTCTTCTTTTTCCCGATCGTCTTCGGCAGCTTCTTTCAGCAGCTGTACAATACGGTCGACGCCATGGTCGTCGGCAAGGTGCTCGGCAAGCAGGCGCTCGCCGCGGTCGGCGGCACCACCGCCTCGCTCGTGAACCTGCTGATCGGGTTTTTCATCGGGCTTTCAAGCGGCGCGACGGTCATCATCAGCCAGTTTTACGGCGCCGAAAACCAGTCCGCCGTCTCCCGGGCCGTTCACACCGCCATGGCCATGTCGCTGCTGTTCGGGCTCATCCTCACCGCCGCCGGATTCCTGCTCACGCCCTGGATGCTGCGCGTCATCGCGACCCCCGAGGACGTCATGCCCTACGCAGTCTCCTATCTTCGCGTGATCTTCCTTGGCATGGTGCCGCTGCTTGTGTACAACGTCGGCGCGGGCATTCTTCGCGCCATCGGCGATTCCAGGCGTCCCCTGCTTTTCCTGATCGCGTCCTGCATGACAAACATCGTGCTCGACATTCTGTTCGTCGTTTTCTTTCAGATGGGTGTGGCCGGCGCTGCGCTGGCCACGATCGCAAGCCAGTTCGTCAGCGCCTTCCTGGTGATTCGGTGCCTTGTGCGCGCGAAAGGCGCGACGCACCTGGATCTGAGAAAGATCCGCCTGCACAAAAGCCTTCTGGCCTCCATCACGCGCATCGGCCTGCCGACTGGCCTGCAGTCGGTCATGTACAGCCTGAGCAACGTCATCATTCAAAAAGCCATCAACGGCTTTGACACCGACGCGCTGGCCGGCTGGACCGCCTACGGCAAGATCGACGGCCTTTTCTGGATGATGGTCAACGCCTTCGGCATCGCCGTGACCACCTTCGTGGGCCAGAATTTCGGCGCCAGAAAGCTGGACAGGTGCAAGAAGGGGGTCAGGACTTCCTTCCTTTTGTGCTACAGCGCAACGCTGATCATGGGCACGGTGCTGCTCCTGCTGGGCGAAGTGTTTTACACCCTTTTTACAGACGATCCTGCCGTCATCGCCTCCGGGCTGCACATCTTGAGGCTCCTGGTCCCCTGGTATCTGACCTATCTGCCCATCGAAATCTTTTCCGGCGCCCTGCACGGCGCGGGCGATACGCTGATTCCCACCCTGATCACCCTCTTTGGCGTGTGCCTGGTCCGCATTTTATGGATCGTCTTTGCCGTGCCGCGCTGGTTCATGCTGGATACCGTCCTGTACAGCTACGCCATCACCTGGGTGCTGACAAGCGTTCTTTTCTTCATCTATTACCTGCGGGGCAATTGGCTCAGGCGCTGCCTGGAGCGCTCCGGTATGGTTCTGGACGGCCAGAAGCCGTAAGTGCCAAAGCCAGGGATTTTACAACTCCCGCCCTTGACGGATACAGAGGCTTTCAATTATAATTAAAGTCAGAGAAATATCATTTCTGTCTGACGACAGCCAAAAACAGGAGGTATGGATATGAAGCGTTTTCTTGCCTGGATCCTTTGCTTCATGATGCTGTTTTCCGCCGCCGCCTTTGCAGAAGGCGAAACGGCAGAAGCACCGGAAGTCCCCGCCATGGAGCTTTCCAACGAGCAGCTGTTTAACCTTGCCCTGATGAACAATCTTTCAAGCATCAATCCCGCATCGCAGCAGGCCGTCTTCACCATGGAAATTCCCGCCGGCGAAGAAAAGACCAGCTATTTAGTTGCGGCGCTTCCCACCGTGAACGGGATCGCGCTTGACGTGCAGAGCAACGGTTTCTCCGTCGGCCGCCTTGAGATCGGCCAGGATCGTGCCTGGGCAAACGTCATGGGCACGGTCTATGAACTTCCCTTCGAAGAAATTGCCCGCCTCATGGAAATGTTCAGCCAGAACGGTATGAGCTCCAACGCGCTCATGGAAGCCATCGCCCCCTATTACGAGAACATCATGGCCTGGGTCGGCCGCGCCGCGGCGCTGCTCGCCCCCATGTACAGGGTGACCGGCACAGATTCAGGCGTCATGCACGTTCACATCAATCTTGACGCGCGTCAGCTCACCAACGCACTCATCACCCTGGTGGACGAGATTCTTGCCGATGAGGAGGCCGTTAACGGCATCCTGCAGGCCCTGCAGGCCAACATTCCCATGCTCGCTTCCTTCCCCCTCAACTGCGAAGTGCTCAAGGCGCTCTGGAGCGCGGTGCGCAACCAGCTGGTGTTCACCAAGATGAACGCAAGTCTGGTCGCCGACGCGACGATCAATAACGGCGGCCGCGGCATCTACAGCATGACCGCAAACGGCGCCCTGACCATCAACAACCGGCAGCTGCTCTTTGATCTCAGCGCCGAAAACCGCATGGGCAGCGTCTCTGTGAAGGGCTCTGTGGACGGCAGCGCGTACGGCATGTCCTTGATCTGCTGCTCGCTCCACGTCGAGCCGCCGGAAGAGTCGAACCGCCCGCCGTTCGCGTCGAAAATGACGTCGAAGCACAG
>CAMOIA010000186.1 GCA_946615785.1 uncultured Clostridia bacterium | reverse complement strand
CAGGAGATGGGTCATAGTGCGGGGGTCTGGGGGCCGCAGAGGCCCCCGGGCGTTCTCCCTGCTGCTCACTGCGCTGAAAGCATTTTTGCGATTACCCGTATCCTTCACGCCTGCAGGAAAAAACGGCATTCGTCGTCATTGCACGTCTTCGCCGCTTCCGTTCGGATGTTGCAGTGGAACACATGATCAAGCGGCGCGTCGTCAGAGCCGTAGGTCCTGTCCACAAAGGGCACGCCGCATTCCGTCAGGCGCTGCGTGAGCGGAACCTGCGCGGGCGGCCCGGCGAGGGCATCATGGTTTGCGGTCATGACAAAGGCGCGGGGAAAGCGTTCGTTGATATAGGGAATGGGGTTAACCAGATCCAGCTCCTCCCGGCTCCCGCGACGGGGAAGCAGGGCCTTCATCAGTCCGCGCGTCATGGCGTTGCTGTCTTTGCCCAGGCTGATGCGGTATATGCCGCAGTTCAGGCCTACGGCAGTCGGAACAAAGGGTGTTCCGTCCTTTCGAAGCGGCGGACGGATGCTGAATCTGGCGGCGTACGCGGGATTTACGCAGATCGCGGAATAGATGGTCAGCATGTGCGCGCCGGCTGAATCGCCCACGGCGAAGACGCGGTTCAGATCGAAACGATCGTCATGGTTCATCAGCCAGGAGAACACGAGATGCGTATCCTCGATGCCGGACGGAAACTTGAATTCCGGAGCCAGACGGTAGGTGAAATTGACCACGGCGAAGCCGCGCTGCGCCAGGTTCATGCAGTAATACTGATAGCGCTCCTTGTCCCCGTATGTCCAGCCGCCGCCGTGCACGCTGACGATCACGGGCAGTTTTTCCATGCTTTCCCGTGGACGGTAAACGTCCAGCGCCTGCCATTTCGGGTCCGTGCCGTAGACAATATTGTCCTGCCGCTCAATATCCGGCGGGGTCTGAAGGCCGGCGTCGCGGCTGTCGTCGCTTTTTTTGAAGGCCTTGCGCAAAAACCAGGTGGTCAGGCTCATGGGCTGCGCCTCCTTTCGCCTGGATCAGGCGTCCTTTGTTTTGAGCGGGGTATCGCAGTACCGGCAGCGGTAAACGGCATTTTCCCGGTCGGACAGAACGAAAAGCTGGTCGAGGCCCGTTTCCGCGCTGGTGATGCAGCGCGGGTTTTTGCACCTGACGATGTTTGTGAGCGTCTCAGGCAGGGAGAGGTGTTTTTTTTCGGTGATCCTGCCGTTTTCGATGATGTTGACGGTGATCCCGGGGTCGATGTAGCCCAGCACGTCCAGGTCGATGGAGATGTTGTCGTCGATCTTGATGATGTCCTTGCGCCCCATGGCTTCGCTTTTGACATTCTTGATAATGGCGACGGAGCATTCCAGCGCGTCCAGGCCAAGATAGCGGTACAGCTCCATGCTTCTGCCGGCCTTGATGTGGTCAAGTACAATGCCCCGCTGGATGGAATCAATATTCATTGCGTTCCTCCTGTGCAAACAGTGTATCCGCGCCTGCCTCGGCGGCGTGCACGAGTGCTGTGATCAGCGCCATGCGCACAAAGCGGCCGCAGCGCACCTGCTTGAAATAGACGGCGCGCGGGTCGTCGTCCACGCGCGTGGAGATTTCGTTCACGCGGGGCAGCGGGTGCATGACGATCATGTCCTGCCGGGCGGCCTGCAGCTTGTCCTCGGTGAGGATGTAGGTATCCTTCAGGCGCACGTAATCCGCTTCGTTGAAGAACCGTTCGCGCTGTACGCGGGTCATGTAGAGCACGTCCAGGGAGGGCATTACGTCCTCCATGCGTTCGGTTTCGGTGTAAGGAATGTTCTTTTTCCGCATTTCGGCGAGCACATATTCCGGCACGCGCAGCTCCTGCGGGGAAATCATGACGAATTTCACGTCCGGGTACCGGCTCATCGCGCTGATCAGGCTGTGCACGGTGCGGCCGAATTTCAGGTCGCCGCACACGCCGACGGTCATGCCGTGCAGCCGCCCTTTTTCCTGGCGTATGGTCAGAAGATCCGTCAGGGTCTGGGTGGGGTGATTGTGCCCGCCGTCGCCGGCGTTGATAATGGGTACCGTGCTTTTAAAGCTCGCGGCGAGCGGCGCGCCTTCCTTCGGATGGCGCATCGCGATCACGTCGGTGTAAGCGCTCACCGTGCGGATGGTGTCGGTCAGGCTCTCGCCCTTTGTGGCGGAGGAGGAATCGGCGCTCGCAAAGCCCAGGGTGCCGCCGCCAAGCGACAGCATGGCGGATTCAAAAGAGAGGCGCGTGCGCGTGGAGGGCTCGAAAAAGAGCGTCGCCAGGATGCGCCCGCGCATGGTCTCCCGGTACGCCGCGGGTGCTTTCATCATGCGGTCCGCAAGGTCGAGCAGCGAATCGATCTCGGCGCATGTCAGGTCGGTGATGTTGATCAGATGCCGCATGCCCCGCTCCCTTCCGGCGCCCTGGCCATCCAGCTTTCATCGGACGGATTGCTGCGGAAGCGCTTGAGGCGCTGAATGTCCTCCGGGCTGATATAGCCCATTTCGGCCGCGACGAGGCATAGCGTGTCGAAATCCGACAGGGAAACGTTTTTAACATTCGCCTCTTTAAGCCGGTCGAGGCCTTTTTGCATGCCATAGGTGAAAATGCTGGCGATGCCGAGCACTTCGGCGCCGCATTCACGAAGCGCGTCCACCACTTCCAGAACGCTGCCGCCGGTAGAAATGAGATCCTCCACCACTACTACCTTCTGTCCGGGCAGAAGCTTGCCCTCGATGCGGTTTCCCCGTCCGTGGTCCTTGCCCGCGCTGCGGACATAGCCCATGGGAAGGTTCATCAGGTGCGCCGTGATCGCCGCGTGCGCGATGCCCGCGGTGCTGGTGCCCATCAGCACCTCCGCGTCCGGGTATTCCCGGGTAATGATTTCTTTCAGGCCTTCTTCCACGCGTGTGCGCACTTCAGGCGCGGTCAGGGTGAGCCGGTTGTCGCAGTAAATGGGGCTTTTGATGCCGCTGGCCCAGGTGAAGGGCTCGTCCGGGCGCAGGAACACCGCCTGAATGGAGAGCAGGTCCCGCGCGATGGCAGATTTCAGATCCATGATGCATGCCTCCTTTTTGATTACAGCTGGCAGAATTCGCTGACGCAGCGCCGGTAGGCTGCGAGGGGATCGGCGCTTTCCGTGATCGGCCGCCCGACCACGATGTAGTCGCTGCCCTCTTCCCGTGCCTTCGCGGGGGTCATGACGCGCACCTGATCCCCCACGGCGCCGTCTGCGAAGCGGATGCCTGGGGTGACGGTCAGAAAGCCGACGTTTTCCTTCACCATGCGCGCTTCAAGCGGGCTGCAGACCACGCCGTCGAGCCCGGCGGTCTTTGCGTTCCTGGCGTAGTGCAGAACGGTTTCGGGCATGGAAGCGTTGATCAGCAGCTCGTTTTGCATGCGTTCCTCGCTGGTGCTGGTAAGCTGTGTGACGGCGAGCAGCAGGGTGTTTCCGTGCGCGGAAAGCCCCTCTTTCGCGCTTTCCATCATGGCGATGGTACCGCCTGCGTGCACATTGGTCATGTCCACCCCAAGGCCGGAAATGACCCGCATCGCCTTGCGGACGGTGTTCGGAATGTCGTGGAGCTTCAGGTCCAGGAAAATGCGGAATCCCTGATCCTTCAGCTTCCGCACCATGTCGGGCCCTTCGGCGTAAAACAGCTCCATGCCGATTTTGACATAAGGCCGATCCGCCTGAAACGGTTTCAGGAACGTAAATACCCGTTCCGCGCTGTCCATGTCCAATGCGATGATGACGTCTTTTGCCATATGTCCTCCTTTTATTCCACCCGCGTGATGGATGAAAGCGCGTCGATCCGGCATTCCTCCATGACGGCGGGCAGATCTTCTATGATTTTTTTCGAGGCGAAGGGATCGCGCCGGTTCGCCGAGCCGTTGTGGAAGCGATTCGCACCGCAGACGGCGCTC
>CAMOIA010000185.1 GCA_946615785.1 uncultured Clostridia bacterium | reverse complement strand
AGCGAGCCAAACCTGCAGAACATTCCGGTCAGGACGCCCATGGGCCGTGAGATCCGGCGCGCTTTCATCGCACGGGAAGGCTGGAAGCTGTGCGACGCGGACTACAGCCAGATCGAGCTTCGGGTGCTCGCGCACCTGAGCGGGGACGCAAACATGCGCGACGCGTTTATCCGCGGTCAGGACATCCACGCCCGCACGGCCAGCGAGGTCTACGGCGTCCCAATGGACGAGGTGACGGGCGAGATGCGAAGAAGCGCCAAAGCCGTGAATTTCGGCCTGGTGTACGGCATCAGCGAATTTGGTCTGGCGCGGAACATCGGCATCAGCCGCCAGGAAGCGCACCGATTTATCGAGCGCTATTTTGAACGCTATCCCGGCATCCGCGCGTACATGACCGACAGCGTCGCCCGCGGAAAGGCGGACGGCTATACCGAAACCCTGTTCCACCGCAGAAGGCCTTTGCCGGAACTGAAATCCCCGAACGGCAATATCCGCGCCTTCGGCGAACGCGTCGCGATGAACGCCCCTGTACAGGGCACCGCCGCGGACATCATCAAGCTTGCCATGATCCGCGTGCACAACGCGCTGAAGGAAAAAGCCCTCCGCGCACGGCTGATCCTGCAGGTGCACGACGAGCTTCTGATCGAATGCCCGCCGGAGGAAGAAGCCGAGGTGATGACGCTTCTTCGGGACTGCATGGAAAACGCCTGCGAAATGGCGGTGCCGCTGACGGTCGAAGTAAAGAGCGGGAGCAGCTGGTATGAAACAAAGTAAAGAGCGGACGGTCATCGGCATCACGGGCGGCATCGCCTCCGGGAAAACCAACCTGACGGACGCGCTGCTTGAAGCAGGCGAAAACGTGATCGACGCGGACGTGATTTCCCGCCGGCTGACCGCGGACGGGGGCGAGGCGCTCCCCGCCGTCCGCGCGGCCTTCGGCGACGGGGTGTTTCATGGCGCGTCGCTCGACAGAAAGGCCCTTGGCAGGATCGTATTTGCATCCGGGGAAAAGCGGGAGCAGCTTGAAAGCATCCTGCATCCCATGATCAAACGCGCCATTTTGAAGGCTGTCCAACAGGCAAAGGGCGTCGTTTTCCTTTCGGCTCCGCTTTTATATGAATGCGGGCTTGAAAGCATCTGCGACAGGGTCTGGTGCGCCTATATTCCCAGGGAGGAGCAGCTAAGGCGCCTCATGGCAAGGGATTCACTTTCCATGGAAGAAGCCGCCCTTCGCCTGGAAAGCCAGATGCCGCCGGAAGAAAAGGCAAAAAGAGCGGATCTTGTGATCCCGACGGACGGCACGATCGAAGAAAGCCGCGCGCTGATCCTCAAAGCGCTTGCGGCGCTTAAAGGAGGACTCGCTTGACTGACAAACCGACCCCCGCTTCGCAAAGCGCGCAGCGGCACCGCCGAAGCGAGCGGCATCTTCAGCCCCCGCGCGTGACCAGAGCGCCGATGGAAACGGTGACGACGCCGACGCGGGCAGAAAAAACCCAAAAAAGCCATTCCAAAGGCGGCAGGGGCGAAATTCTCGGGGCCGTGCTGGTGGCCGTGCTCGTCTTCGTCACCGTGCTTTGCGCTTTCCGCTATGCGGACAGCGCCCTCAAAGCCAGGGAAGAGCAGGAACGCATTCAGGCAGAACGGGACGCGCACGAAGCGCTGCTGGAGCGGCACGAGCCGCGCTATGTCACCTACATACAGCGCTGGTCTGACGAATACGGTATCGACCCCGCCTTCGTGAAAGCCGTCATTTACCGCGAAAGCCATTACGACGCCCGGGCCATTTCCGGCGCCGGCGCGCGGGGACTGATGCAGCTGATGCCGGACACCGGCACCTGGATGGCACAGAAGGCCGGCCTTTCCGGCTACACGGACGACAGCCTGTTCGATCCGGAGATCAACATCCGCCTTGGAACAAGGTATCTCAATTACCTGAGCGGGCTGTTCGACGGCGATCCGATCCTGGTGGTGTGCGCATACCACGCGGGCGCGGGCAACGTGCGTTCGTGGCTTGAAAACCACTCCTCGGACGGAAAGCGCCTGACGCTGCAGGAGATCCCGATGAACGATACCAAAACGTACGCGGAAAGGGTGATGCAATCCTATGCGATCTACCTGGAAATGGAATAGAATTCTTGCGCTGCTGACAGCGCTTTGCATGATCGTCACCCCCGTCCTTGCCTTCGCGGAAGAGGACGACATGTTCACCGTGGGCATCATTTCCGTCAAGACCGCGAAGCTGAACCCGCTGTATACGGAAGAGCGGGAATTCAAGTCCGTCAACAGCCTCATTTACGAAAGCCTGATGGTGCTCGACGACGACTATATGCCCCAGTACGGCGTTGTGCGCAGCTATGACATGAACAACGACGCGTCCAAGTGGACCTTTCACCTGCGCGACGACGTCTATTTTCACGACGGGTCAAAAATGACGGCTTATGACGTGCTCGCCACCATCAACGAGATCCTCCGGCTCGCGGAAGAAGGACAGGGGCAGTACGCCACGCTGAAGTACATGATCAAATCCGTGGAGGTTCGCGACGAAACCACCCTGATCATCACCGCAAGCCGGAAATACTACGGCTTCCTTTACGCCATGACCTTCCCCATTCTGCCCGAAAGCCAGGTGCAGGCGGACAATCCGGTCGGCAGCGGCCCCTATTACGCGCAGGCCTTCTCCCCGGGCGATTATATTTACCTCACCGCCTGGCGCAACTGGTGGAAGGGTACCCCGCAGATTTCGCAGGTCAACGTGCTCCTGTTCAACACCAACCGCGATCTGATCAGCGCCTATGAATACAACCGCATCGATGCCGCGGTGACGCGTTCGAGCAACGCCACGCAGTATTCAAGGAGCGCCACCTCCCTTTCCATCACCTACCGCACGCAGCAGCTGGAAACGCTGATGATCAACCGCGCTTCCTTCCCCCTGGACGACCCTGCCGTCCGGCAGGCCATCCGCTTTGCAGTCAATCCCGATATTCTCGCCTCCACCGCCTACCAGGGCATGTGCGCCCGCACGGACACCCCCATGCCGCAGGGCACATGGATGTATCAGGGAAACGATTCCGCTTACCGGTACGACCCGGAAAGGGCCAAGGAGCTTCTGGCGGAGGCCGGCTGGTTTGCCGCTGAGGAAGACGCCATATTGCACAAGGTGGTGGACGGCAAAACGCGCAACCTGCACGTGCGGCTATACGTGTATGAAGAGCAGGACAACAGCGTGCGCGTCGCCGCGGCCAACCTGATCAAATCGCAGCTTGAGGCCGTGGGTTTTGGCGTAACGGTCTCCAGCCTCACCTTTTCCCAGGCCGCCGAAAAGCTCAAGGCCGCAAGCTACGATCTGTGTCTGGCCGCTTTTCAGATGGATGCCGTACCTGACCCCGGTTTTCTGCTCATGCGCGGGAACACCGGCAATTACAGCCGCTATTCCTCCACCGCCATGGATCAGCTGTTCACAACCCTGCGCGCTTCGCCCCTGTTTGCCGATTACAAGCAGACCCTGTACGACATTCAGGACCGGTTCGCCCAGGATTGTCCCTTCATCTGCCTTTACTACCGCACAGGCGCCATCATGACGCGCAAAATGTTCACCACTGCCCGGGACATCCGCGAACCGGACCTGTTCCGAGGCATTGAAAGCTATCAATATTAACGGAGGTGCCCCATGAGATGTCAGTTCTGCGGCAGCCCTGACAGCAGGGTTGTGGATTCAAGACCTGCCGACGACGGCAATTCCATTCGGCGCAGGCGCGTGTGCGCCGGCTGCGGCCGGCGGTTCACCACCTATGAAAAGGTGGAGAGCCACCAGATGCTCGTGATCAAAAAGGATGCGTCCCGCGAGCTGTTCGATGCCCGAAAGATCCGCAGCGGCATCATTGCCGCCTGTCATAAACGCCCCGTCACCGCGGCGCAGATCGAAAACGTGG
>CAMOIA010000184.1 GCA_946615785.1 uncultured Clostridia bacterium | reverse complement strand
CCCTGATGAAGGAACTGGAAGTGCTGGAGCTGGAAACGCTGATGCGCGGCCGGTATGACCAGTGCGACGCCGTTCTTTCCCTGCACGCGGGCGCGGGCGGCACGGAAGCGCAGGACTGGAATTCCATGCTGTACCGCATGTACACCCGTTATTGCGAGCACATGGGCTTTACCGTCAAGCTCCTGGACGTGCTGGACGGGGACGAGGCGGGCATCAAGTCCGTCACCTTTGAAGTGTCCGGAGACCACGCCTACGGATACCTTCGCGGGGAAAAGGGCGTGCACCGGCTGGTGCGCATTTCGCCCTTTGACGCGAACGCCAGGCGGCACACCTCCTTCGCTTCGCTGGACGTGGCGCCGATGCTGGAGGACGACGACGGCGAAATCGAAATCGACATGAAGTACGTGCGGGTGGATACCTATCATTCCTCCGGTGCCGGCGGACAGAACGTCAACAAAACCTCCTCGGCCGTGCGCATGACGTACGTCAAGGACGACGTGACCATTGTGGTTTCCTGTCAGACAGAACGCGATCAGGTGCAGAACCGCGCCACCTGTATCAAAATGCTCAAGGCGAAGCTGCTTGAACTGCGTGAACGCGCCAAGGAACAGGAAATGGCCGACATCAAGGGCGAAATGAAGAAGATCGAATGGGGCAGCCAGATTCGCTCCTATGTCTTCCAGCCCTACACGATGGTGAAGGATCACCGCACCGGGTTTGAAACCGGCAACATCGACGACGTGATGAACGGGAACTTGGACGGCTTCATAACCGCCTACCTGAAGATGCAGTAAAGAAGCGTATGGCGATGAGGGGAAACGTGAAAGGCGGTTTCAAAAAACTTTCCGGGGTTTTCTCGGCGGCGCTGTGCCTTCTTTTGCTTCTGGGGCTCCTTGATTCCGTCATTCTTTCAAGGATCAACGCGCCGGAGATGGCGGGGCTGTTTGAAGAATATGCAAAACCGCCCGAAGGCAAAAACCTGGATTACGGGGAGATCGCCGGACAGCTGATCCGGTACCTGCAGAGCGGGGACGACAGGCTGCTCCCGCGGGACGGTGAGACGCACTGGTTTTCGGAAAAGGAGAACCTTCACCTGAAGGACTGCGCCGGCATCATCATCGCGATGATTCGGTTCAGAACGGTGTTTCTTGTAGCCCTTGCGCTGACGCTTCTGCTTCTCGTGGCGCTTTACCGCCGTTTCGGGCGCGAAATGGTGACGGACGGAATGCTCGGGGCCCTCAAAAAGGCCTGCCTGGTGCTTGCTTTATTCGCGCTTGCGCTCACGGTCTGGGGGCTGATCGATTTTGACAGCCTGTTTCTGACATTTCACCATGTGTTTTTCAACAACCGGCTGTGGCTTCTGAATCCGGAGAAGGATCTTCTGATCCAGCTGATGCCGGAGCCGTTTTTCCGGGCGTACGCAGGCCGTATCCTTTTATCGGCGGCGCCGCTCATCCTTCTTATGGCTGCCCTGCCCTTCCTGGCGCGGGCAAATGGAAAACGGAGGTAAGCGCCTTCATGTATCTTCAGGAGTGCCGGCTGAAGGCCGAAGCGCTCGCACATCAGGAAACGGTAAACATTCTGGCACTTGAATCCAGCTGCGACGAATCCGCCGCCGCCGTGATCCAGAACGGGCGGGTCATCGTATCCTCCAGCGTGTATTCACAGATCGACCTGCACGCGCTGTACGGCGGCGTCGTGCCCGAGATCGCCTCGCGGTCCCATGTGCAGAAAATGGACGTGATCGTCGAGGCGGCGCTGAAGGAGGCGAAAATGCGCCTTCAGGACGTGGACGCCATTGCCGTGACATACGGCCCGGGGCTTGTCGGGAGCCTTCTGACGGGGGTCACCTGCGCGAAAGCGCTGGCCTTCGCGGCGGGAAAACCGCTGATCCCCGTCAACCATATCGAGGGCCATATCTGTGCCAATTTTCTGACGCATCCTGATCTGAAGCCGCCTTTTCTGTGTCTGGTGGCAAGCGGCGGTCACAGCCATATTCTGGAGGTTTCCGATTACGGGACGTACCGTCTCTACGGCTGTACGCAGGACGACGCCGCGGGAGAAGCCTTCGACAAGGCGGCGCGGGTGCTGGATTTGCCCTATCCCGGAGGGCCCAGGCTGGACGCGCTCGCGCAGAGCGGAGATGCGAACGCGGTGAAGCTGCCGAAGCCGAAGCTTGCGGGGAAATACGATTTCAGCTTTTCGGGCCTGAAAACCGCTTTTATCAATCTGGTGCACAACGAACGCCAGAAAGGGAAGACGCTTCCAAAGGCCGATCTTGCGGCTTCCTTCCGCAAGGCGGTTGTGGATCAGCTGACGGAAAAGACGATCCAAGCGGCGCTTGATCATGGGTATAAGACAGTAGCGCTGGCCGGCGGGGTGTCGGCAAACAGCCTGCTTCGCGCGGAAATGGAACGACTTTCCGCAAAGCACGGCCTGAACCTGTGCCTTCCGCGCATCGATTTGTGCGGCGACAACGCCGCCATGATCGGCTCCGCCGCCTATTTCCGGCTGCTGCGCGGGGAAATCGCGGGGCTGGAGCTCAATGCCGTGCCGTCGCTGAGCCTGGTTCAGGCGCCGTGATTTTGTTACAAAACGGCGTTTGCCAGACAGGATGGGCGTGTGTATAATCAAAAGGGTTTTGAAATGGGAAGGAGTGAAGGCGTTTGCGAATGGATACCTTGAAAAGGGCGATCGGGCTTTTCGCATGCTTTATGCTTTTGTCTGCTGTTCCGTTCGGCGCGATGGCCATGCCGGAATGGACCTTCCCGCTGAGCCCGGAAATCATCAGCAACCGGGAGGGATATCTGACCCTTGCCAACAAGGAAGTCCTGCTTTCCGGCGATTATGAACCGGACGATCTTGTCACCCTGACCGTTCGGAAGGTATATACCGGCATGCAGATGCGCAAAGCGGCCTCGCTCGCGCTGGAGGAGATGTTTGAAGCGGCGGAGGCGGACGGATGCATTCTGTACGTAAAGTCCGCTTACCGGAGCTACCAGACCCAGAAAACCATGTATTCAAACCGCGTCAGCTCCATGGGGTATGACGACGGTCTTGTGCAGAAGCCGGGGGCGAGCGATCACCAGACGGGGCTCGGCTGCGACATATTGAACCTTGAATGGACGCGCAAGGAAAAAATGAACAAGGATTTTGCCGCCGCGAAGGAAGCGCAGTGGATGGCTGAAAACTGCTGGCGCTTTGGTTTCGTGATCCGCTATATGGAGGATAAGGAAGAGGAAACCGGCATCAAGTACGAGCCGTGGCACCTCAGGTATGTCGGGAAGGAAGCGGCGCAGTATATGTACGAGCATCACCAGTGTCTGGAGGATTTTACCGCCGACTGGCAGGGCTACCTTGCGGACTGGGAAAGCAGGGGCGGCAGTTTTGAAAGGCTCCTTTTGCAGCTGAATCAGCTCAACGACGTGATCGTACTGGAGACAAATGATGAAGGCGAGGAAGAACTTTCCATCTTTTACTGACAGGCGGCGCCTCTTTTTTCAGGCGCTTTGCCTGCTCTTTTGTCTTTCGGTCTGCTGCGCGGCGAGCGCGGGACCCTATGACGAAGGGGGCATCCTGCGCCTTGTGAACCGGGACGAGGTGCTGCCGCAGAATTATGTGCCGGAGGACATGATCCTGCCGAACGTCCCCACGAACAAAGCGAGCCAGCGGGAGAGCATCTATATGCGTCCCGAAGCCGCGCAGGCGCTGGAGGAGATGTTTGCCGCCGCGGAAAGCGAGGCGGGCTATCATCTGCTCGCGGTGTCTGGATACCGCTCGTACGGCACGCAGTACCTGCTTTTCAAGCGCAAGGTGGAGTCCGTCGGTTCACGCGAGCGCGCGCAGCGCACGGTGGCGCCGGCCGGCGCCAGCGAACACCAGCTGGGCCTTGCGATGGACGTGGTTTCCGATACGTTCAGGTACCTGAACAAGGATTTCCTGACCACGAAGGAAGGCAAGTGGGTGGACGACAACTGCT
>CAMOIA010000183.1 GCA_946615785.1 uncultured Clostridia bacterium | reverse complement strand
GGTGCCCCTGAAGGACGGAAAGCTGACCATGGAGGTATTCATCGACCGATCCCTGGTGGAAGGCTATTTCAATTCGGACAAGGCCATCAGCGTGCGGTCGTACGCAGACCCCTCGGCCCGGGAGATCAAACTGTTTGCCGACGGCGATGTGGAGGTGCTGGAGCTTCAGGTCTTTACGGTGTCGTCGATCTATCAGTGATCAAAGGATGCTTTCTTTCGGGAAGGGGGTGGACGGCTCCAAAGAGCATGACCGCATACGCTTCAAAACACTGCGCCCCTTGCGGGCAACACGGAAAGGAGAACACAAATGAAAAAGATTTCCTTCTTGCTGGCACTGGCTCTGGTATGCAGCCTGTTTCCCTTCGCGCTTGCGGAGACTGAAGTTCCCTTCCAGGTGGAAAACGGCGGTTTTGAAACCGGCGATTTCACCGGCTGGACGCTCCCGGAAGGCTGGCCGACGGATGAGAGCGGCAATCCGCTGGGCCTGAGCTCCGATACGACCTACTGGGCGGAGGAAATGCCCTTCAACCAGGCCGGCAACTACCACCTGGACGGCTGGGCCACCACCATTCCGGAGCCTGAATCCTGGCACATCACCTCTTCCCATTTCGTCCTGGGCGGCGTGGGCTACATCACCGTGCGCATGGGCGGCAGGACCGCTGCCGTGAAGGTCTTTAAGGCGGACGGCACCCAGGTGGGCCTCTTCCGCAACCGTCACTTCAAGGATTCCGGTTTCCCCAGCGTGAAAAAAGGCGTCGGCGGCTCCTGGGCGGACATGGCCACCTTCATCATCGACCTGCACGAATACATCGGCGAAGAGCTGTATCTGGAGCTGTGGGACGAGGAAAGCCCCGGGTCCTGGGCCGTGGCCTTCTTTGACGAAGTGATCACGCTGTACGACGAGATCCCGGATTACAAGACCAACGTGGACGTGGTCAAGGACGGCAATTCCACCGAGATGGTCGAAATTCCGTGGCAGCGCGTGCTGAACGTATACTACGAATGATTGTTTCCCGCGGGGGGGCAGAGCTTCAGGCTCTGCTCCTTTTTTGATTGGCGGCGCTTTCAATGCCAAAAAGGGCGGCCGATCAGGAGCCTGACATGCCGATGAACGGCAGGAAAGACGATCGATTGCAAAGGAAGGCAGGCCATCGTATAATAAACGGGTTAAGCGGCAAAGCGATGAAAACGGTGGGCGTTTTGCTGACGCTGACGGGTTCCCGAGCGGATTTCCTGTGTGCGAAAGAAAGGGGGAAAAGGGGCCGATGTGTGCAATGAAGGTTTTCGCGCCGGATTACGTTTCCTCTTTCCGGTGCACTGCCGGCGCCTGCAGGCATACCTGCTGCGCGGGCTGGGAAATTGACGTGGACGCGGAAACGATGAAACGCTACCGCGCCATGAAAGGCCCGCTCGGCGAAAAGCTGAGGCGGTGCATCGCCAAGGCACCGGAGCCGCACTTTATCCTTTCCGAACAGGAAAGGTGTCCGTTCCTGAATGGCCAGAACCTGTGCGAAATCATTCTTGAGGCCGGGGAAGACGCGCTGTGCCAGATCTGCAGGGATCATCCGCGTTTCCGCAATTACTGGTCCGACCGGATCGAAATGGGCCTTGGCATGGTCTGTGAGGAGGCCGCCAGGCTGATCCTGCAAAGCCCCCATCCGCTTCGTCTCGTCCCCGTGGCAGAAGACACGAACGAGCAGACTGAGATCCCTTCGGCGGAAGAAACGGCTTTACGGAATTACCGGGACCGCCTTCTTGCCCTTGTTCCGGAAACAGGCCCCGCGGCCCGGCTTCGGGAGTATCTGATCTACCGGCACCTTGCAAACGCGCTGTACGACGGACGGGTGGAGGCGCGAAGGCGGCTTGCGGACCGGGCTTTTGAGAGGATCACGGAGGGCTGGGACGGAAGGTCGGTCGGCGATCTTGCTGAAAGGGCCCGCGTTTTTTCCGACGAAGTGGAATACGACGACGAAAAGCTGGAGCAGCTTCTGGCGGAAGGCTGATTGAAAGGCCGTTAGGCGTTCCCTTCAGAAAGCGGCCCCGGAGCAACGCCGCGCGTCAGCCTCAAGCCAAAGGGCGGAGCAAAGTTCCCGAAAGGCTTGAGCTTTTGGGAAAGCCCGTGTATAATTCAATTTGGCTACATATTAATGAACGCATCGGTCTGCCGCAGGCCCTGGCGGGCGGCGGCGTGAAAACCATAGCGAAGATGCCGAGTATACGGGAGGAGACGTACCATGCCGGATAAGCATCTGACTTTCCATTCATCCAACGGCAAACGCCGGATTCTGTTGATCGAGGACGAGGTGATCAATCAGGAGCTGTTAAAGCTGATCCTGAGCGACGTCTATGAAGTCGTCGTGGCGGATACGGGCGCGAAGGCCATGGCGGAGGTCAGGGAGCATTACGATATCCTGAGCCTGATCCTGCTGGATCTGAACCTGCCGGATATGCACGGCCTGGACGTACTGCGCCAGATCAAGGCGGACGGCCGCTATTCCCGCCTGCCCGTCATCGTGATGACGGCGGACAGGGAAGCCGAGGTGGAGAGCCTTTCCCTTGGCGCGATCGATTTTATCCCCAAGCCCTATCCGCAGCCCAAGGTGGTGCTTGCGCGGGTGCTGCGCACGATCGAGCTTTCAGAGGACCGGGATATCATCCGCTGGACGGAGCGCGACCAGCTGACAGGGCTGTATAACAAGGAATTCTTCTACCGCTATGCCGGGCAGTACGACGTTTATCACAAGGATCAGGACATGGACGCCATTGTGATCGACATCAATCATTTTCACACGGTCAACGACCGGTACGGAAAGAGCTATGGGGACGAACTGCTCAAACGGATCGGCGAGCGCATTCGGGACATGGTTCAGGAATCCGGCGGGATCGTGTGCCGGCGGGAGGCGGACACGTTTCTTGTGTACTGCCCGCACCGCGGCAAATATACGGACATTCTGGACGCCGCGTCCCTTTCCCTGGACAGCGACGGAAAAGGGGAGACGCGGGTGCGCCTGCGGATGGGCGTGTATGCCAGGGTGGACAAGTCCATCGACATCGAGCGCAGGTTCGACCGCGCGAAGCTTGCGGCCGATACGGTGAAAAATACGTTTTCGCAGGCGATCGGGATCTATGACGATTCGCTGCATGAATCGGAGCTTTTTTCAGAGCAGCTGCTGGACGATTTCCATACGGCGATCGCCGAAAAGCAGTTCCTGGTTTTTTACCAGCCGAAGTTTGGCATCCAGGGACAGACCCCGACGCTCAGCAGCGCCGAGGCGCTTGTGCGCTGGAAGCACCCGAAGCTCGGCATGGTGAGCCCGGGGGTGTTCATCCCGCTGTTTGAGCAGAACGGGATGATCCAGGAACTGGACAGCTATGTATGGCAGGAGGCCGCGCGCCAGGTGGCGGAGTGGAAGGAAAGGCTGGAGGTGTCCCTGCCGGTTTCCGTCAACGTGTCCAGGATCGACATGTACGACCCGCAGCTGGTGGAAAAGCTTTGCGACCTTGTGCAGAAGAACAGGCTTTCCTATGACGAACTGCTGCTGGAGGTGACGGAATCGGCCTACACCGGCGACGCCGAGCAGGTGATCGAAAAGGTGAAGGCGCTCCGGGAGCGCGGCTTCCGCATCGAAATGGACGACTTCGGATCGGGGTATTCCTCGCTGAACATGATTTCTTCGCTGCCGATCGACGCGCTCAAGCTGGACATGCAGTTCATCCGCACCGCTTTCAAGGCGCGCAAGGACACGCGGCTTCTGGAAGCCGTGATCCAGCTGGCCGAGAAGCTGGAGCTGCCCACGATCGCAGAGGGCGTTGAAACCGCGGAACAATTGATGGCCCTCAAGGGCATGGGCTGCGACATCGTGCAGGGCTATTATTTTTCAAGGCCGCTGCCCCCCGACGAATTCGAGCGCTTTGTGGCGGATTACCAGAGCGGCGGGCAGTTCCCCAAGAAAAAAGCCCTGCCGCAGCCAAAGAGCCCGGTTACCTA
>CAMOIA010000182.1 GCA_946615785.1 uncultured Clostridia bacterium | reverse complement strand
GGGCTGTGTGCTCCGGCCGCCGAACTGCCCGTTCATGGGGCCGAATTGTCCGTTCATCGGGCCCATACCGTCCGGCCCCATGATCCCGCTCTGGTTATTCAAGCTGGCGTCGCCGGAGATATACAGGCTTCCGTCGTAGTCAATGCCCGCCTCGCCGCCAGCAGAAGCGCTGCGGATGCTGATACTGCCGCCCACCAGATTAATATTGCCGTTGGAATCCAGGCCGTCGCCGCCCGACGTCACGTTCAGGGTGCCGCCTGTTATGTTGATGGCGTAAGTCAGTTCGCCCTCATACGCCGCGTCGGCGTTGGCCGCATTCACAGCGTCGTCGCTGGACCTGATGGTAATGTTGCCGCTGTGAATGCTCACAACCGTACCCTCCAGGCCTTCGGTGCTGGAATGCACGGTCACGGCGGGCCCGCTCTGGCCTTCGCTGCCGATGGTCAGCACACGGTCTGCATGCAGGGCGTCGTCCGCGGCGGTAACGTTCACGTTGCCGGAAAGGATGGTCAGATCGGCATTCGCATTGATGCCGTCGTTTGCCGCCGTAATGTTCACGGTGAGGCCCTCGCCCGATATGATCAGGCTGCTGTCGTCACCGGTCTTGATGCCGTTTTTCGCGCTTCCGTTGACGGTCAGGGTGCCGCCACCCGTCATATAAACCTGGGCGCCCGCCTTCACCTTGATCGCCGCGCCGTCATAGGCGTCCGCGACTTCTGTGTCCTCGCTGGTTTCATCCTCGGGATTTTCCGCGTCGGTCAGCCGTACGCTGCCGGATACCTCGATCAGCACTTCCGCCGCTTTGTTCACCGAAACCGCAGCGCCCTTCGTGGAAGTGAGGTCCAGATCGGAAAGTACCAGATACACGCCCGTGGTGTCTTTTTTAACGGTGATGCTGCCGTCCTTGCAGGAACCGCTCACGATATAGGTGCCGCTTTCTGTGATGGTGACGCTGCTGTTTTCATCGCTCATGACGATCGTGCTTGCGTTCTCCGTGTCCTTCACGATGGAGGAAGCGCTGTTGTCCGCAGTGCCGTTCACAATTTCGCTCGCTGTATCGGCAAGGGCTGCGTTCATGCTCTGGTTCATGCCCATGCGGTTCTCAAAGCCGCCCATCACCGGCCCGCCCGCCGCCAACGCCGGCGCCGCCGACAGAAGGGAAAGTGTCAGGAAAAGCGCTCCCGCTTTCTGTACGCTGTTTTTCTTGACTTGATTCTTCATCGCTGTGTCCTCCTTCAGTTGGTCGGGGCTTTTGCCCCTGCACCCTGATAAGCGAGAGAACAATACAAAAAAAGGGGGGTCGGAGAAAAATTCTTCTGAAAAATTTTTTTCCTGAAAACCTTCTCCCCGGCGCCGCGGCTCCCCCGCAGAGGACTACCGAAATCACGCAAAAAGGGCTGCCGCAGATGTCTGCAGCAGCCCCCCGCCAGTCAGGCCTGTCAGGCCTTCAATGTACGATAAATGGAAAGAACGGCGGCGGAAAGCAGGATGCCGCCCACGATGTCGGTCAGCCAGTGCACGCCGGAAAGCAGGCGCAAAAGCACCGTGAGCGCGCCGATCACCATCAGCGCAATCGAAAGCGGCCCATAGAAGCCGCGTTTTTCCTGCGCCGAACGCAGGTACATGGCGCTCGCGCCCATGATCATCACGCCAAGAAGCGTGTGGGTGGAGGGGTAGCTCGCCTCGATCTCCCCGTCCAGCGCAAAAGGCCGCACGTTCAGGCAGAGCTTTTCAAACAGCACGTACAGGACCGCAAAGAGCGCATATACCCCGATAAGCAGCAGAAGATCCATGTCCACGCGCTTTAGCGACCTGCGCTTTATCAGCTGCCATGCTGCCAGCGCACAGAACGCCGCCGCCGTCAGGATGCAGAGATAGCCGAGATAATTGGAAGCCTTATACAGCGTCGGCCGGTAGCCTCCGCGCTGCGACACGGCAAGGTTCACCGCGGAAAAGCCGACCGTCTGCGCCTCTGATATCTGCGCGGAAAGCACATTGCCGCTCGCCTTGTCCACCGCCTGCGGCGTAAAGGCGCCCCTGTCCACCGTACAGGCGAGCACCGTGAACAAAAGAAAAACGGCGCACAGCACAGCCGGAAGGCGCCAGGAAAGCTTTCTGTGGTTTCTTTCGCTTCGCGTACCCATAACAATTCCTCCTCGAATGGGGTTCTGCGTTCAGTATACGTTCCTTCGGCTGTTTTTTCAAGCCATTGCGCGGAAAACGCTGGTTTTCTTTATACAGAAAAAAAGCAATCGCTTGCTTTACAGGGGCTGTCGCTTTATGCTATCATTTCCGTATGAATGACGAAGGGGGAGCCTTGACGCATGGCCAAACGGTTCGCAATGATGAAAACGGGGTGCGCCTGTTGCGCGTGTCCCGCCGTTTTGGTATGCGTTTTGATGGCGTAACCCGATCGCACAGGCGAAAGCAGGCGGTATGGAGCGGCCATCGGGCCGCTTTTTTGTTGCCGTTCCGGCATTTCTGACCCCTTTGAAAGCCGCCTCCGGGCGGCGTATTCCGCGGAGGGTTTATGGACTGGTCCTTCATTGCCGAACACGTCCCGGATTATCTTTCCGGCGCGTTCGTGACGCTGCGCTTCGGGCTGTACGGCGTGCTTCTTTCGCTCGCCGTCGGGCTTTTGTGCTGCCTGGCGCGCTTTTTCCGCATTCCCGCCGCGCGCCAGGCCGCGCACGTGTATGTGGAGCTTTCCCGCAACACGCCGCTGCTGGTGCAGCTCTTCTTCCTGTACGCGGGGCTTCCGCGGGTGGGCGTGAAGCTGAGCGCGGAGGCCTGCGCGGTCATCGGGCTTACGTTTCTTGGCGGCGGGTACATGGCCGAGGCGTTCCGCAGCGGGCTTGACGCGGTGGAAAAAAGCCAGCGGGAGGCAGGCGAATGCCTCGGGCTCACAAAGCCGCAGGTGATCCGGTATATCCTTTTGCCGGAGGCGCTCGCGACCGCGGCCCCGGCGCTGTTTGCGAACGTGATTTTCCTGATCAAGGAAACCAGCATGTTTTCGGTGCTCGCCATGATGGACCTGATGAACGTGGCGGACACGCTGCGCACAAGCGGCGGGCGCACCATCGAGGTGCTGGTCATGCTCGCCGCGTCGTACTTCATCATCCTGCTGCCGATTTCAATGATCGCGTCGCTCGTGGAAAGGAGGCTTCGCCGTGGAGAACCTGGGCATCAGCATTCTGTTTAAGGGCGTCAATTTCCAGCGTCTGCTCGGCGGGCTGTGGGTGACGCTCAGAATCGCCCTGATCACGATGGGGCTTTCGGTGGTGCTGGGGCTTGTTTTCGGCCTGATGATGCTTTCGCGTGTGAAAGCGTTCCGCGTGTGGTGCCGCGTGCAGCTTGAAATCGTGCGGTTCATGCCGCAGCTGGTGCTGCTCTACATTGTGTACTTTGGGTTTGCGCGGCTCTTTTCGCTGGATTTAAACGGCGAAACGAGCGCGGTTCTGGTGTTCACGTTCTGGGGCGCCGCGGAAATGGGCGATCTGATGCGCGGCGCGCTCACCTCCATCCCCGCCCACCAGCGGGAGAGCGCCGCGGCCCTTGGCCTGACGAAGGGGCAGATTTACCGGTACGTGCTCATCCCGCAGACGCTAAGGCGCCTGCTCCCGCAGGCCATGAACCTGTTCACCCGCGTCATCAAGACCACGGCGCTGGTCAAAATGATCAACGTGACGGAGGTGCTCAAGGTGGGCCAGCAGATCATCGGCCAGTTTTACCGCCAGCCGGACGCGGCCTTCTGGGTGTACCTGACCATTTTCATCCTGTATTTTATCCTCTGCCGCCCCATCACCCTGCTGTCCGCGCGCCTTGAAAAGCGCTGGGCGTGAAAAAGGAAGGTGCCAACATGAATCAGCCGGTTCTTCAGGTCAATAACATCGCCAAAGCCTTCGACGGCACGGACGTATTAAAAGGCGTCTCCATGCGCGTGGACGAGGGCCGGGTGGTTGTGATCGTCGGCCCGAGCGGGTGCGGCAAAAGCACGCTGCTTCGGTGCATCAACGGGCTTGAGCGCATC
>CAMOIA010000181.1 GCA_946615785.1 uncultured Clostridia bacterium | reverse complement strand
ACAGAAGCACCCTGACGCACGCTTCCACGTCCGCCATATCGGCAGTCGGTTCAAACCGGGCGACGACGTTGCCTTCCCGGTCGATGACGAACTTCGTGAAGTTCCACTTGATGTCGGACTTTTTCGCCCAGTCCGGATCCGCCTCAGCAAACATCTTTTCCAGCAGCGCCTTATAGGGATGCTCGCCAAAGCCTTCGAACCCCTTCTGCGCCTTCAGGAAGGTGTACAGCGGCAGCTCGTTTTCGCCGTTGACATCGGCCTTTTTCATCTGCGGGAAGGTGGTGTTGAAGTGCATGGTGCAGAATTCGTGGATTTCATCGTCCGAGCCCGGGGCCTGGCCGCCGAACTGGTTGCAGGGAATGTCCAGGATTTCAAGGCCCTTGTCATGATAATCCCGGTACATCTGCTCGATCGGAGCGTACTGCGGGGTAAAGCCGCAGCCGGTGGCGGTGTTGACAACCAGGATGACCCTGCCCTTGTAATCCGCCAGGTTCAGCGTGTCGCCCCTGCCGGTCGTAAGCGTATAATCGTAAATCATGTCTTTTCCTCCATTCAATGTCTGATCAGGAAGACTTCTGATTGAAAGAAACCGGTATACCTCAGGATATACCGGAAACCGGGAAGTCAGGCGTTATTCGCCGAGCTGCTCGATCAGGTAGTTTTCCATGCCGATCTCGTTCATCAGCGAAAGATGCTGGCGCACCCAGTTGAAATGATCCTGCTCGTCCACGATGAATCCCCGCTTTCCCGGCGTCCCATTTTCCGCTTCCTGACATCCCATATTGGTTACAGTATACGCGAAGATGCGCAAAAAGAAAACTTGTCCGCCGAACTTTTCCGGGAATGCCGCCGGAAAAAGGCAAATGAAAACGGCGGGAATCCCCCGCCGCGCTGTTTTACAAAATCCCCTGTTCCCGGAAATAGCTTTCGTAGCGTTTTTTCTGGTTTGCGATAATGCCGCCGCCTCTGGCAAACGCGCCGAATTCGCGTTCGGTCATCCAGCGGTACCCCTCCGTTTCTCCGTCCTGCAGCACCACGCTGTCCTTCGGCCCGTCATACGAACAGAGATACGTATAATAAATGCACTTGTTGTGCTCCCAGACCGTGCGGTTCAGCAGCCTGAAATTCTGCCCGTCAAGCCCGGTTTCTTCCTTCAGCTCTCGCCGGATGCAGTCGATGGGCTCCTCGCCCTTGAGCGCGCTGCCGCCAGCCGTGGCCTCCCAGCGGCCGGGATAGATGGGTTTGGTCGACGCGCGGCGCATGCACAGATAGTCCCCGTCCGTATGGCGCACGAGCACTTCGCACACCATGTGAAACCGGCCGTTTGGAATCCTGACGCCGCGGTACAGTTCCTCCCCCGTGCGTTTTCCGTCCGCCGTGTAGGCGTCCCATACCTCCATGCGCCAAGCCCCCTTTTGTGCGTGAACACGCCCGAAACGATCCGGCCCCATTCAATCAAAGGCATAGCCGCAAACCGGCTATGCGAATTTCATTTCCGGGAATCGATATGCAAATCACGATATCGGACGTGCCTGACTATTATAAGCAGGTTCTTCAAAAATGGCAAGCGCTGAAATGCCACGCCGGGACAAACACTGTTTCCTCAAAATATGCGTCAAAAATGAAAAATTAAACTTAAATTTTGATATTTTGTGTATTTTTATGCAATTTTACTTGACAAGCGGTGTGGTGCGAATATAATAGACAGCATACCGATTTGGCAAACCAACGAAAGAAGGAGCAGACCTATGAAAAAGCTGACTGCCATCATCCTTTCCCTGATGCTCATCCTCTCCCTGGGTGCTGCGAGCGCCCGCACGCTGGACGAAATCAAGGCCGACGGCACCCTCATCATCGGCACGAGCCCCGATTTCCCGCCCTATGAAAACCTGGTGATGAACCCCGCCACCGGCGAATTTGAAATTCTGGGCATTGAAATGGACATCTGGAACCTGCTTTCCGAAAAGCTCGGCCTGAAGCTCGACATTCGCCAGATGGACTTTGATTCCATCCTCGGCTATGTGCAGACCGGCACCTTCGACGTGGGCGTCTCCGGCTTCACCGTGACCGAAGCCCGCAAGCAGAACACCCTGTTCTCCGACGTGTACTGCTATGAAAAACAGGTGATCGTTGTGATGGAAGGCAGCGAGATCGATGAAATCGACGACCTGCCGGGCAAGCTGATCGCCGTGCAGAGCGGTACCACCGCCGAGGTCAACTGCCTGGAAAACAATTACACCATCAACGCCTACAAGTACAACCAGGACGCTGAAATGGCGCTCGCGCGCGGCAGCGTGGACGCGTGGATCGTGGACGCGGCAACCGGCATGAAGCTGATCGCCGAATACAACGCCGCCAACGAGAAAAAGCTGGTGGTGCTCGACGAGCCGCTCACCAACGAGCCCTATGCCTTCGCCTTCGCGCTGGGCAGCGAGGACCTGGTGGCCTTTGTGAACGAAGCACTGAACGAACTGATCGACAACGGCGCGGTCGCCGAGATCTTTGCGGCGTACGACACCCCCTACCTCTCCCCGAGAGACGCGGAATAATCCTTACCCGACGCCTTGAAAAGGTGCGGCCCATCCGCACCTTTTCATTATGATCAAAAGGAGGCGCCTCTGTGGCCTGGCTGAACAAACTCAACGATACCTTTATCGTCAAAGGGTACTGGCGGCTGATTCCGGACGGACTGAAAAACACGCTCATCATCACCCTGGGCGCGCTCGCCATCGGCGTGCTGATCGGCACGCTCATCGCCGTCGTCAAGTATTTCGCCGAGGAAAACCCAAGGCTGAAAATCGCGAACATCCTCTGCGACGTGTACACGACGGTGATCCGCGGGATCCCCATGATGGTGCTGCTGCTCGTGATGGTGTACGTCATCTTCTCCGGTACGCGCAACCCGCTGGCCGTGTGTATTTTTGCCTTCGGACTCAATTCCGGCGCGTACGTTGCCGAAATTATCCGCAGCGGCATTTCCTCTGTGGACAGGGGACAGATGGAGGCCGGCAGGTCGCTCGGCCTGAGCAGCGTGCAGACCATGCGCAAAATTATCCTGCCCCAGGCCATCCGCGTCATCCTGCCCGCCATCGGCAACGAAATGATCGCCCTGATCAAGGAAACCAGCGTCGCCGGCTATGTCGGCGTGTTCGACCTGACCAGCCGCGGCAACCAGATCCGCACCCTGACCTACGACCAGATGAACCCCCTGATCCTCGTCGCGCTGATCTACCTGATCCTGGTGTTCAGCCTGACCAAACTGATCGCCCTGCTCGAAAGGAGGATGAGCGCCGGTGTCAAACGCTGATGCAAGACCCATTATCCAGGTGCAGGACCTGCGCAAGGATTTTGAGGGCGTACACGTCCTCAAGGGCATTTCCACCGAAATCGACAAGGGCGACGTGGTCTGCGTGATCGGGCCCTCCGGTTCGGGCAAGAGCACTTTCCTGCGCTGTCTGAACCTGCTGGAAAAGCCGACCGGCGGTCACATCCTTTTCGAGGGCGTGGACCTGATGGACAAGTCCGTCGACCTGAACCAGCACCGGCAAAAGATGGGAATGGTGTTCCAGCAGTTCAACCTGTTCCCGCACATGACCGTGCTGGACAATATGACCTGCGCGCCTGTGATGCTAAACAAAATGAGCAAATCAGACGCCCAGAAAAAGGCACGGGACCTGCTTGCCCGCGTCGGCCTTGAAGACCGCGCCGGCGCATACCCCGCGCAGCTTTCCGGCGGACAGAAACAGCGCGTCGCCATCGTGCGCGCCCTGTGCATGGAACCCGACGTCATGCTCTTTGACGAGCCGACCAGCGCCCTCGACCCGGAAATGGTCGGCGAGGTGCTCGACGTGATGAAGCGCCTTGCGCGCGAAGGCATGACCATGGTGGTGGTGACGCATGAAATGGGCTTTGCCCGCGAGGTCTCCAACCGCGTGCTCTTCCTGGATGACGGCGTGATCCTGGAGGAAGCGCCCCCCGCGGAGCTGTTTACAAACCCGCAGAACGAACGGCTGAAAGGCTTTCTTGCCAAGGTGCTGTGAAGGGTACGCTTGAAGGTACGCTTGGGGGCCTCCTCGGCCCCCGG
>CAMOIA010000180.1 GCA_946615785.1 uncultured Clostridia bacterium | reverse complement strand
GGCGGTGGCGGCTTATTTCATCATGGGCCGCAGCCAGAACAGCCGCAACCGCGTCTTTGTGCCCGAGGGGCAGGACGTGCTGATCCACCCCGCGGATCCCGGCAAGGTGGAGGACCCGTCGCTGATTATCTACGCCCCCGTGCGCACCCTTGGGAACGCGCTCATCGTGACAAACGGCGACCAGACCGATACGATCAAGGACGGACTGCTTGCCGGCAGGACGTTTGAGCAGGCGCTGGAAACGCGCACGTTCGAACCGGACGCGCCCAATTTCACGCCGCGCATTTCCGCCATCCTCATGTTTTCCGGCGCGTACGCCTATAAGCTGAGCATCCTGAAAAGCCCGGACGGCAGGGGAGAGACCTGCGGCCGCTTCACCTACCATTACGAGGCGGTGAAGGGCACCGGCCACCTGATCCACACCTACCTTGGCGACGGAAGTCCCCTGCCGAGCTTCGCGGGCGACCCGAAGCAGGTGGAAATGCCAAACACCCTTGACGCCTTTACCGAGGCGGTCTGGGACGCGCTTGACAGGGACAACCGCATCAGCCTCTTTACCCGCGCCGTGCGCCTTCAGGACCACAGCGCCGACAGCCGCATCATCAACCGTTTCGCGGCCCTCTGACAGAAAGGCGGTATACCATGCAGGAAATTCAACTGAAATACGGATGCAATCCCCACCAGAAGCCTTCCAGGATCTACATGCAGTCCGGCGATCTGCCCCTCACGGTTTTAAACGGCCGCCCCGGCTATATCAATTTCCTCGACGCTCTGAACGCCTGGCAGCTCGTGACGGAGCTGAAGGCCTTTTCCGGCATTCCCGCCGCGGCTTCCTTCAAGCACGTCAGCCCCTCCGGCGCGGCGCTGGGCCTGCCTATGTCCGAAAACCTGAAGCGCGCCTGCTTTGCCTCCGACCTGCCGGCCGTGGATGAAAGCCCCCTGGCCGCGGCCTATATGCGCGCCCGCGGCGTGGACCGCATGTCCTCCTTCGGCGATTTCATCGCCCTTTCCGACGTGTGCGACAAAGCCACCGCCCTGTGCGTGAAGCGCGAGGTGTCCGACGGCATCATCGCCCCCGGGTATGACGATGATGCGCTTGAAATCCTGAAAACCAAGAAACAGGGCAATTACAACGTGATCGCGATCGATCCCGCTTACGTGCCCGCGCCCGTTGAGCGCAAGGAAGTGTTCGGCATCACCTTCGAGCAGGGCCGCAACGATGTGCGCATCGACGAAAAAGTGCTTGAAAACATCGTCACCCAAAACCGCGACCTGCCGGACAGCGCAAAGCGCGATCTGATCGTTTCGCTGATCACCCTCAAATACACCCAGTCCAACAGCGTCTGCTATGCCTTTGACGGTCAGGCCATCGGCGTGGGCGCGGGCCAGCAGAGCCGCATTCACTGCACGCGCCTGGCCGGCGACAAGGCGGACAAGTGGCTGCTTCGTCAGGACGCGCGCGTGCTGGATCTGCCCTTCCTGCCCGAGGTCAAGCGCCCCGACCGCGACAACGCGATCGACGTGTACCTGAGCGACGATTATGACGACGTGCTTCGCGACGGCGTGTGGCAGACGCTCTTTTCCAGCCGTCCCGCGCCCTTCACCCGCGAGGAACGCCGCGAAGCGCTCTCTAAAATCAGCGGCATCGCGCTTGGCAGCGACGCCTTCTTCCCCTTCGGGGACAACATCGAGCGTGCCCATCGCTCCGGTGTCAGCTACGTCGCCCAGCCGGGCGGCAGCATCCGGGACGACGACGTGATCGCCGCCTGCGACCGGTTCGGCATGGTCATGTGCTTCGACGGCCTCCGGCTTTTCCATCACTGAGGGAGGAGAAAAACATGGATCTATTGCTTGTCGGCTCCGGCGGCCGGGAACACGCCCTTTTGAAGGCGCTTCTCAAAAGCCGTGAGGTGAATAAGGTTTACTGTCTGCCCGGCAACGCCGCCATGGAGGGCAGCCGGGTCAAGTGCGTGCCCATTCAGCCGAAGCAGGTCACGGAAATCGCGGATTTCGCGGCCTTCCACCAGGTGGATTTCGCCGTCGTGGCGCCGGACGATCCGCTGGCGCTTGGCGCTGTGAACGAGCTGGAGGGAGTGGGCGTGCCTGCCTTCGGGCCCGATCAGGACGCTGCGCGCATCGAAAGCAGCAAGATTTTCGCCAAGCAGCTCATGAAAAAATACCACATCCCAACGGCATCCTTCCGCGTGTTCGACCGCGCGCGGGACGCGCTTGCCTATGTGAAGACCTGCCCGATCCCGATCGTGGTCAAGGCGGACGGCCTGGCGCTGGGCAAGGGGGTCACGGTGGCCTCGACGCGGGAGGAAGCCGTCCGCGCCGTGAAAGAGCTGATGGAAAAGCATAAATTCGGCGACGCGGGCAGCCGGATCGTGATCGAGGAATGCCTGACGGGGCCGGAGGTCTCGGTGCTGTGCTTTACGGACGGCAAAACCGTCAAACCCATGGTTTCAAGCATGGACCATAAGCGCGCCAAAGACGGCGACCAGGGCCTCAATACCGGCGGCATGGGCGTCATCGCCCCAAACCCGTTCTATACCGAAGAAATCGCGCAAACCTGCATGGAAACGATCTTCGTGCCCACGATCCGCGCCATGGAGCAGGAGGGCTGCCCGTTCAAGGGCTGCCTCTACTTCGGCCTCATGCTCACACCGGACGGGCCGAAGGTGATCGAATACAACAGCCGCTTCGGCGACCCGGAAACGCAGGCGGTGCTGCCCCTGCTTGAGGGCGAGCTTCTGCCGATCCTCATGGCCTGCCGGAACGGCACCCTGGACACTTGCGAGGTCAGATTCAAAAACCAGGCTTCCTGCTGCGTCGTGCAGGCAAGCCTTGGGTATCCCCAGGCTTATGAGACCGGCTTTGCGATCACGCTGCCAAAGGATACCGAAACTGTGCGCTATGACGCTGCGGGCGTCAAAAAAGCCGAGGGCGGCAAGGGACTTGTCACAGGCGGCGGCCGTGTCGCGAGCGTTACCGCCGTGGCCGATACCCTGGATGAAGCTGTGAAGCTCGCCTACGCGCATGTGGACGAAATCGCGTTTGAAAACGCGTACCACCGCACCGACATCGGTCAGCGCGCGCTGAAGGGAGAATGAGATGGTTTACCGCGTTTATACCGAAAAAAAGCCTTCTTTTGACCATGAGGCGCGTTCCGTGCGGCATGAGCTGCGCGGGGCGGGCATCCCTGTTGAGGCGGTCAGGCTTCTGAACCGCTACGACGTGGAGGACGTGGACGAGGCGCTTTTCCAAAAATGCGTTTCGACGGTGTTTTCAGAGCCTCCGGTGGACCGCGTTTTCGACCGTCTGCCCGAGGCTGATTTCACCCTGATCGTCGAATCCCTGCCAGGGCAGTTCGACCAGCGGGCGGATTCCGCCGCGCAGTGCGTGCAGCTGGTCAGCGCCGGGCACAGGCCCACCGTGCGCTCCGCGCGGGCGTATCTGTTTACAGGCCAATTGACGGACGCGCAGAAGGACGCCATCCGGCACACGCTCATCAACCCCGTCGAATGCCGCGAGTGCGACGATTCCATGCCCGAAACCCTCGCCATGGAATCCCCGGTGCCGCCGGACGTGCAGGTGCTGACGGGCTTTGTGTCCCTGGACGCCCCCGCCCTTTCCGCCCTGCGCCAGCGCCTTGGCCTGGCCATGGACGACGAGGACCTGCTCTTCTGCCAGGATTTCATGAAAACCCTGCGCCGCGATCCGACGCTTACGGAAATCCGGATGCTGGACACCTACTGGAGCGACCACTGCCGCCACACCACCTTCCTCACGGCGCTTGAAAACGTGCAGATCGAGGACGCGGACGTACAGCGCAGCTATGACCTGTATCTGCGCCTTCGCGAGGAGACCGGCCGGACGCAAAAGCCCGTCACCCTGATGGACATGGCCACGATCGGCATGCGTGCGCTGAAGGCGCGGGGCAGGCTGTCCGCGCTGGATGAAAGCGAGGAGATCAACGCCTGCACCGTCCGCATGGACGTGGAGGCGGACGGGAAAACCGAAAAGTGGCTGCTGCTCTTCAAGAACGAAACCCACAACCACCCCACCGAGATCGAGCCCTTCGGCGGCGCGGCCACCTGCATCG
>CAMOIA010000179.1 GCA_946615785.1 uncultured Clostridia bacterium | reverse complement strand
GGGCAGGGACGGGGTGCTGCCCGCCCGCATCGCCCGGCTGAACGACGGCGGTGTCCCCGCCGACGCCCTGCTGCTCATACTTTGCCTGTCGCTGCCCATACCCTTCCTGGGCCGCACGGCCATCGGCTGGATCGTGGACGTGACCACCATCGGCGCGACGATCATCTACGCCTTCGTATCCGCCGCCGCGCTAAAGCTGGCGCGGTCGAGAAACGACACGCTTGAGAGGCGCACCGGCCTTATCGGCCTCGTGCTGATGGTCGCGTACCTTCTGTACCTGCTTCTGCCGAACCTCGTATCCGAGGGGGACATGGCAAGGGAATCGTTTTTCCTGTTCATCGTATGGAGCATTCTCGGCTTTCTGTTTTTCAGAAGGATTCTGCATCAGGACCATGAGAGCCGGTTTGGAAAATCGGTGATCGTGTGGGTCGCACTGCTTGCGCTGGTGCTCTTCATCGCGCTGATCTGGATGCGCCAGTCCATGATTTTCTCCAATCACCAGATGATGGCGAACATCCGGGACCACTACCTGACCACGGAAGGGGTCAGCGCGGCGCGCCTTGCGGACGAGCAGTTCATCAGCATGCAGATGAACGAGCTGGAAATTGCGGACACCCGCACCATCCTCATGTCGACGGGCATGTTCATCTTCGCGCTGCTGATCATGATCAGCAACTATTCCTTCATGAGCAAGCAGACGAAGGAAAGCGAAAAGCTGGCCAATACCGACGCCATGACCGGCGTGAAAAACAAGCACGCGTATATGCGCTGCGAGCAGAACCTGAACACGGCGATCCAGGCGGGAAAAGCGCAGGCGTTCGCGATCGTCGTATGCGACGTGAACGGCTTGAAGTTTATCAACGACAATTACGGCCACAAGGCGGGGGACGATTATATACGCTCTGCCTGCGCCGTGATCTGCGAGTTCTTCCAGCACAGCCCGGTGTTCCGCACGGGCGGCGACGAATTCGTGGTGGTGCTGAGTGGAAGGGATTATGACCGGCGCCAGGAGATCGTCGAAGCGCTGAGGCAGAAATCGGAAAGCAGCATCAGGGATAACGGCGTCGTGATTTCAAGCGGCATTTCGGATTATGTCCCGGAAAAGGATCAGGACTGCCACGCGGTCTTTGCCAGGGCCGACAGCCTGATGTATGAGAACAAGCAGGCGCTCAAACGCATGGGCGCCAAAACAAGATAACACAGAGCCGAAGGCGCCGGGGCCTGTGGTTCGGTTCACGCGCCGAAACAGGCGGCCCATGGGCTGAAGGCGGCCGGACGGGACGGTATTTCTTTTCAGGAGAGGGAAAACATGCAGGATTTGCAAAAGCAGTTCATGCAGGAAATGCTGGCGCGGATGCGCCAGGAGCAGGAACGGAAGCTGAACAATTTCAGGCAGCAGAATCAGTATGTTCAAAAGGGGAAGACGCTCTTTACCGGCTCTTCCCTGATGGAAATGTTTCCGATTACGGAATACTGTTTAAGCGAGGGTCTGCCCGTCGCCTACAACCGGGGCATCGGCGGCTATACCACAGACGATTTCCTTGCAGCCATCGGCCCCGTCCTTCTGGACCTGGAGCCTGCAAAGCTGTTTATCAACATCGGCACCAATGATATCCGCGCCCTGCCCGACGGGGAAGACTGGCTTTCGCACCTTGGGGAAAATTACCGGAAAATATGCCTGATCATCCGGGAAAAGCTTCCGCGGACGGTGGTTTACATGATGGCGTACTACCCGGTGAACCCTGCAAGGGACAATCCCGCCCTTGCGGTGCGCACCAATGCAAACATTGCAAAGGCCAACGCCATGGTGCGAGCGCTTGCCTTCGAATTCGGCTTTCATTACATCGACGTCAACGACGGGCTGAAGGATAAACAGGGGAACCTTCAGATCGAACATACGCAGGACGGCATTCATTTCGACGCCGCCGCGTACCGCACGGTGTTCGACCGGCTGAAAAAGTACCTGTAGGGAGAAAACCATGGATACGGTTTGGATCTTGGTCCGGCAGATCCTGCAGATGTTCCTGCTGGGCGCACTTGGGTACGCGCTGTTCAGGACGGGGAAAATCACAAACGAGGGCAGCAAGGCCCTTGGCAATATCCTCATTTACCTGGCCCTGCCTTCCGTCATTATCAACGGCTTTCTGGTCGGGCGGACGCCGGAGCGCGTGACGGGCATCCTCCTGAGCGCTTTGGCGGCGGCTGTGCTGCTGGTGATGTCCGCCGCCGTCGCGCGGCTTTTCTTCCGAAAGGACGCGATCGCCGCGTTTGCCGGCGCCTTTTCCAATCCGGGCTTTTTCGGCATTCCGCTGATCGTCGCTTCGATCGGGCAGGGGGCGGTCTTCTATGTGGCCTGCTTTATCGCGTTTCTGAACGTGGGGCAATGGACGTACGGCGTTTCGATCCTGACGGGCCAGCCCGTGCTGAAGGGCTTTGCGCCGAAAAAACTGATCAGAGCGCCCTTCGTCATCGCCATCCTGATCGGCCTGGCTCTTTTTATCCTGCAGCTGCCGCTGCCGGACGTGATCAGAAACACGCTTTCAACGGTCGCGGGGCTGAACACGCCGCTTGCCATGTTCACGGTGGGCGTCTACCTTGCCCAGACCGATCTTCTGGCCATGCTGAAGAGAAAGTCCGCGTATGCGGTCGCCGCCGTGCGGCTCGTCGCCGTCCCGCTGTGTTCCTTCCTGCTGCTTTCGCTCCTGCCGCCTTCGCTTCAGGATATGAGGCTGGCGCTGCTGCTCGCGACGGCGTGCCCGGTGGGGTCCAACGTGGCGGTGTACGCGCAGCTGCACGGAAAGGATTACCCTTACGCGGTTGAAACCGTCGTCATTTCGACCCTGTTTTCGATCCTGACCATTCCGGGCGTCTTCGCCCTGGCGACGTTTTTCTGGCGGTAGCAAAACGGGCCTGCAGGCCTTGTGAACGCATTTTCTGCCCGCGGCATAAAAACAGAACGGGGTGATCAAACCATGCAATATCAGGGCATCCGCAAAATCCACGAGGGGAAATTCATCACCCGGTACGACCTGGATTATCTGACCCGGGAAGGGCACGTAAAAACCTACGAAATCATCAGCCGGAACCAAAACATGCAGACGCTGGAGGACGTGCAGAACAAAAAGGCCGATTCCGTCGTGATGATCCTGACGGACGAAAGCGGCGAAAGGATTCTTGTGTGCCGCGAATACCGCATGGCCATGGCGCAGTGGATTTACAATTTCCCGGCGGGGCTGATCGATCCGGGCGAAACGGCGGTGGAGAGCGCGAAACGGGAGCTTCGGGAGGAAACGGGGCTTGAGATCGTTCAGATTGACGACGTGCTCGACAACAGCTACAGCGCGATCGGCTTTGCCAACGAGCGGAACGTGTGCGTGTTCGGAAAAGCCAAAGGCACCTTCCGGGAAAGCACGTCCGACGCGGAGGAAATCGTGCCCGCCTGGTACACGAAGGCGGAAATATCAGAGCTGCTGAAGACGCAGCCTTTTGCGGCCAGAACGCAGGCGTACTGCTATGCCTGGGCGAGGACTGGAAAATGATCCGCCGGCACATCGTTTTTTACGGCTGGGTGCAGGGCGTGGGTTTCCGCTATCGGGCAAGGCATGCGGCGCGGGCGTACGGCTGCACCGGCTTTGTGAAAAACGAGATGGACGGAAGCGTGAGCATGGAGATCCAGGGCACTGAGGAGGCGATCGACAATGTGATCCTTGCCGTCGAACGCGGAACCTATGTCCGGATCGAAAACATGGAAAGCAAAAGCATACCGCCCGTGGAGGGCGAAACGGGCTTTCTGGCGGAATGAAGATCGGTTGCAGGGAGGGGGCGGACAGACCATGCGGACCATACCGGATGCATACAGAACAGAATGCGACCGGCCGGGGACGGTCAGAGAGATCGCGTACGGGAGGAAATCCTTCCTTCTGTACACGCCGGTCCATCCTTCGGACCGCATTTTATACCTGATCCACGGGGGCGGGGGAGATCAACGGTCTTTTTTCTGCCCCGCTTTTCTGAACATGGCGGATCATATGATCGCGGACGGCGAGATCGAGAGCCTGTATATGGTTGCGCCCTGCTTTTACGACCCGGATGCCATGGACAAAAGC
>CAMOIA010000178.1 GCA_946615785.1 uncultured Clostridia bacterium | reverse complement strand
GAAGGGCGGAATCGCGGATACGGAGCGCGCCTGCCATGTGGTGCTGGACGAGTACCGCGGCGGGAAACTGGGCCGCATCACCCTGGAAAAGCCGCCGAAGGACAAACCGTCCGACGAGGAAAGCCTATGAGAAAAACACGGGAAGAACGCCTGAAGGAGCTGACAGAGGGCTTCGACCTTGCGCTCTGGCAAAGCGGCGTCGTATTCGCCGGCATCGACGAGGCCGGCCGCGGGCCGCTGGTCGGAAACGTCGTGGCCGGCTGCTGCGTCATGCCCCCCACCCCGCTGATTCCCTGGGTGGACGACAGCAAAAAGCTGTCGGAAAAACGGCGCGAGGAAGTGTACGGACAGATCGTTTCGACCGCGCTCTACTTTGGCATCGGCGAAGCGACGCCCGAGGAAATCGACGAAATGAACATCCTGAACGCGACAAAGCTCGCCATGCGGCGCGCCGCGCAGGGGATTCCCGCGAGCCTCTTTCTGATCGACGCGGTCAAGAACGTGGGGCTTGCGGGAGAGGAAAAGCCCATCATCCACGGGGACGCGCTGAGCTATTCCATCGCGGCCGCGTCGATCCTTGCCAAGGTGCACCGGGACCGCGAAATGGCGGCGCTGGACGAGCAATACCCGCAGTACGGTTTCCTGCAAAACAAGGGCTACGGAACCAAAGCCCACATTCAGGCCCTGAAAACGTACGGCCCCTGTCCCCTGCACCGGAAAACGTTCATCGGCCATTTCACAGACCCGGAGGCCATGCGATGAGACTGTTTCACCGTGAAAAAGCGCCCGATACCGCCTACACAAAGGGCGTGCAGGGCGAAAAGCAGGCCCTTTCCTACCTGCGCAAAAAAGGGTACCGTCTGCTGCAAAAACGCTGGCGCTGCCATGGCGGAGAGATCGATCTGATCATGGAGGACCAGGGCGTCATCGTGTTCGTGGAGGTTAAATACAGGCCGGAGGGACACCGCGGCGAAGGCATCGAGGCCGTCACGGAGGAAAAGCTTCGGCGGCTTCGGCTCTGTGCGGATACGTATCTAGGCCCCGCGCCGGAAAAAAACGCGCGGATCGACATTCTGGAAATCACGCAGGACGGGATTTCGCACGTCGAAAACATTTATTGATCCTGACAGGAGATGCGCATGAAAAACAAAAGGCTATTGATCGCCCTCACAGCGGCGGCCGTGCTGCTGGCCGCGCTCGCGTTCTTTTTCCTGACGCCAAAGCATCCGGCGGCGGAATACGGAAAAGAGCTGCTTGTAAACGGAAACTTTGAAAACGGCCTGGACGGCTGGACGACCGGCGCCTATGTTTCCACGCCCGGATACACGGAATACGCCTTCCGGGAAGGCGAGGGCATGAACGGCTCCGGCGCGCTCTATATCAAAAATAACGAACTCAACGACGCCCGGTTCTGCCAGGAAATCGCCGTCCTTCCGGATACGCTTTACCTGTTTACGGCCCGTGTACGCGCGCAGACGGAGGGCGGCCGCGGCGCGAACATTTCCGTCGAGGACGTCTACGTTTTTTCCGATTCAGCCTATGATACCGGCGGCGCCTGGCAGACCGTCAGCCTGCTCGGCCGCACCGGCGCCGACCAGAAAAGCCTTGTGGTGTACCTGCGCCTTGGCGGCTACAGCGGAGAATCCATCGGCGAAGCATGGTTCGATTCCGCGTCCGTCACGGCGGTAGCGTCCGCGCCCGAAGGCATGGTCGCGGAAAGCCTGGCCAGATCGCAGTCCGCGGGCACGCAGGACGCAAATACACGCACGGCTGCCGGGATCATCGTTCTTTCGTCGATCGCCTTTCTTTTTCTCTGCGCGCTCATTACAGGCGCGCTCGGGAAAAATATCCGCACCCTGCAAAACGGCCCGGCCCTCGGCGCGCTTGCGGGCGTTCTGCTGCTTGCGCTCTCAGCCCGCCTGATCCTCGCCCTCACCGTTTCCGGTTATGACGTGGACGTGACCGATTTCAGGCTCTGGGCTGACGCCATGTACCGTGAAGGCCCCGTGCGCTTTTACCAGTCCGTCGGCTTCTGCGATTATCCGCCCGGATATCTTTACATCCTCTGGCTGCTCGGATTCGCCGGCCATTTCTTCGGCGGCACGGGCATGCTGCTCGTGAAGCTCCCCTCCATCCTTGCGGATCTTGGCATCTGCGTAGTGCTGTACCGTATGGCCGGGGAGCGAAAGACGCACGGCATCCTGCTTTCCCTCCTGTATGCCTTAAGCCCGCTCGCCATGTGCGCCGGCGCCGCCTGGGGACAGGGCGACAGCGTGATGACGTTGCTTCTGCTCCTCGTCGTATGCGCGGGCATGCAGGAAAACTGGCTGCTGGCCCTGCCGCTGTACGGCCTTGCCGTGCTCGTAAAGCCCCAGAGCCTCATGTTCGGGCCGCTCGGCCTTGCCGCCGCGGCCTTCAGCCTGATCAGGGCGCGAAACGATCAGAATGCCCGGCAGGTGATCCAGGGTTTTATCAAAGGCTTTGCATTCATGTGCATTCTCATGGCGGCGATGGTTCTGCCCTTCTGCATCGGGCAGGGCGGCGTCGCCTGGCTGTTTGACCTGTACGGAAACACCATGGGCTCCTACAGCCACGCCACGGTGAACGCCTGCAACCTCTATTTCCTCTTCGGCCTCAACTGGGCAGGCGCCGCCGACAAGGCCCCCTTTGCGGTCTCCCTCTGCGCGTGCTGCCTGCTGACGCTACCGCTGGCCGTATCGGTCTTTTTGCACAAACGAAAAGAAAAATGGGCGGTTCTTGCCGTGTGCGCCGCCCTGCCCGTGATCACTGGCATCCTGTGCCTCGTGCCGGACGCCGCCTTTTCCATCGGCACCCTCGGCTATATCCTGATCGCGTTTTCCGTGGCGGAGGTCTTATACCTCTATCTGCGTGCGGGCGCGCCTTCGCACCTGCCGCTGTGCGGCGCGGCGCTTCTGTGTCTCATGTTCGCAAGCGGCACCATGATGCACGAGCGCTATCTTTTCCCCGCTTCCGTGCTGCTGCTGGCGGCCTGGCTGAAGGAAAAGGACAGGCGCATTCTCTGGCTGTTCGCCCTCGTGACCCTGTCCTGCTTTGTGAACACCGCCTGCGTGCTGGACCGCAATATCCGCATCGGCGGGGCCTCCGGTCACCTGACCGCGCCGCTCTTTGGCATTCAGAGCGATCTTATGATCCTTGAAATGATCGCCGCAGCCCTGAACGTGTTCTGCGCGCCCTTTGCACTGTTTCTGTGCGCCGACCGCTGCCGCGCGGACGCGCCTGCATACGAAGCCGCCGCGGTATCCCCGGAAAAGGACGCCGTCATATATGCGCCGCCGGTCTTTACCGAAAGACAGGGCGGAAAAATGGACGGCAGGGACTGGCTGATCCTCCTTGCGGTCACGGTGCTCTTCGGCGTTTTCTCCCTGACGAACCTCGGCGCTACGAAAGCGCCGCAGACGTCCTATGTGCTGCCAAAGCAGGAGGCGATCGTCCTGGATCTGGGCGCGGAGCAGGAATTTGAACTGCTCTATTACCCCGGCATCCACTACGCGGAGTCTTCCTCGATCCTGCTTGAAATCTCCGCTGACGGCAACACGTATACTGTCCTCTCCGAAGAAAGCATTACGCCCGGGGACTGCTTCCGCTGGATCTACGCCTCCGCCTCCAAAGCCGAGCCGCTGCACGGCAGGTTCGTGCGCGTGACCGCGCAGAACACCGGCATCACCCTGTTTGAAATGCTCGCGCGAAAGACGGACGGCACTCCGATATCCATCGCCGTACCCGAAGACGCCAAAGCCCTTGTGGACGAAATGGACAGCCTGGACGGCGAGCCCGGCTGGTTCAATTCCATGTATTTTGACGAAATCTACCACGGGCGCACGGCGTATGAACTGCTGCACGGCCTGACCATTTACGAATGGACGCACCCGCCGCTTGGCAAGGTGATCATGAGCGCCTGCGTCGCCGTTTTCGGCATGACGCCCTTCGGCTGGCGCGTCGCGGGCGCCATGATGGGCGTGTTCATGATCCCGGGGCTGTATCTTCTCGCCCGCCTGCTGTTCAAAAAACGTTTGTCCGCCCTTACCGCCGTTGGCCTTCTGTGCTTCGACTGCATGCATTTCACCCAGAC
>CAMOIA010000177.1 GCA_946615785.1 uncultured Clostridia bacterium | reverse complement strand
CGGCAACGACCTTTTTGGCCCTCTCGATCTGTCCGCGGATGAAGGGGTGTTTTGCACCGAGCGGTTCAACCCTGTAAAGTGCGTCTGCATTGCCGATGCCGTGCAGAACCGGAGAGGGCCAGCCGAAATATCCGTCCCCGGACAGCTTCATGAAATCCACGTCCGTATCCTTGAAAAAACGTGCCTGCTCCGCCGCGAACCGGTCGTCGTCGCCCCAGAAGGCTTGCGGCACATGCTGCCACATGCAAACGGGCACATGGTCGCATTCCTTTCCCTGAAACGCCGCACTGACTCTTTCCCGTTTGGTCATGATCATGATCTCCTTTTCGCTGATCGGACGATGATGGCAATCCCTGCGCTTTTTTGCGGGTCTGTTTGGGCCGTTGATCCTTTGTGAAGAAACTGTATACGGGTATTATACAGGATGAAAGGAAAACTGCCAATGCTTTGCCGGATGGAATTTTGATCAAACGACGAAAAAACCCGAAGGCAAGGCTGCCTCCGGGTTTGGATGAACGGGGGGATATTCGTCAGACTACGAATGCTTTTGTGGCGCCCAGACTGCGGGCCAGGGACGCGTACCGTTCCGCTTCTTCGAATTCTGTGGTATCTTCCCCAAGAAGCGCCTGGAATTCCGTTCGAACGCCAAAGGGGCGGTAGCGGATGATCTTATACGGGCAGGCGTTTTGAATCTGCTGTGCAACGGTGCGAACCGTTTCTTCGTTTTCATGGTCCCGGCCTGGGAAGATGACCGTGCGCACTTCCGCAAGCTTTCCCGCCCGGAGCAGGCCGTCCAGACTGCGCAGCGCACAGGCCCCGTCGTTTCCGATAAGGAAACGGCTCCATTCAGGGTCCGCCGCCTTGATGTCGAGCATCACGCCGTCGCAGACTTCCAGCAATTCGGGATCACGCGTAAAATCATAGGCTCCGTTTCCATCGATCAAGCAGGTTTTCCCAAAGGCGCGGACGAGCGGAAACAGTTCCTTCAGAAAGGCGGCATACAGCGTACAGTCGCCGCCGGAAACGGTGATTCCTTCAATGTAAGGGAAGGCGCGGCGGATTTCGTGGAACACTTCCTCCGCGCGCATCCAGCGTATCCGCGGGGAGGACATGTGCGGGCAGGCCTTCAGGCAGGCGTCGCATTGCACGCAGTCGGTAGCATTCCACCGCACAAGTCCGTTTTCCCTGCGAAGCGCGCCGGTTGGACAGCCGGGAACACAGGCGCCGCAATGGATGCACAGACGGATGGTTTCCGGATTGTGACAGAATTTGCACGCATACGTGCAACCCTGAAAAAAGATGGAAGTCCGGTTGCCCGGACCATCCACGTTGGAAAAGGGAATGATTTTATTGATCGGCGCCTGATCATTCATGGGTCTGTATCCTTCGGTCCAGGGCGTGACCGCCGTCCTGCGCGCCCATGCCATAGAGCGTCACCTGGTTCAGGGACTGTTTTTTCTGCCGAAGCTTTTCAATTTCGCTCTTTTTCACCAGATATCCGGTCACCCGGACGACGTCGTTGTTTTCAAGATACCCGGAGAAATAGCGAAGGGATCGGGACAGGGATCCTTTGATAATGGAAAGCACGGCTTCCGGGGTTTTGGCCCAAGTTTCCTCAAATTTGAAGATATCGCCGGTGCCGGTGGGGAAATAGGGGTGGAACTGTTCGTTTACCTCCAGCTGGTCCAGCATCGCAGGCTCTGCGCCGATCGGGATCCGGGTGCCGGGAGAATCGTCCATGCCGTCGGTATCGATGCCCACCTGCGCGTGCAGACGATAGTGATGATCAAAAGCGTCGCAGTACGGCGCTGTGTGTTCCGCCACGCGCTCTTGGATCGCGTCCATGATACGCAGGCCCAGACGCGTCGCTTCCGGATTGAGACCGAAGCCCTTCCGGACATCTGCAATGCCCAGCAGATGATTGCAGCATTCTGCCAGACCCACCACGCCGAACATGCCGGTAAAGTTTTCCTGCCTGACGAACCCCTCGGTCACGAGGAAGTTGGTTTTGAAGAAACTGGATTCTTCCACGATAAACTTTACCCGCTTATCCATGTATTCCAGCTGCAGATCGATATACGCAGGGAGCACCCGAGCGATGAAATCGTCTGCGTCGCGGGCGTCCAGGGAGCATTCATACAGCCGCATCCTGGGGAGCGTGTACCCGCCTCCGCCGATCATCAGGCCGTTGTAGCAGGAGGCGATGGCATACCGGTCGCCCCATTCTTTCAAAAACATACGGTGGTTGGCGAAAGAGGGCTTTGCGGTTTTGAGCATGCAGCGGACACAGGCGAGGGCAAAGTCGTCGCTGGTTTTTTCAGGATCGTAGCGCAGCGTCAGGTTCGGGACGGCCAGCTGCATCTCTTCCGTAAGCTCCAGGAGCAGGCGGCCTGTAACGCTGTCTTCGGGCCCGATATCCGCGTGCACGAAGGAATCGGTCTGCACCCGGTCGATATTGCGCAGGAACAGCTTCAGCACCTTTTTGGCATACGCGCGGTCTTCTTTGACGACGAACGGCTCCAGCAGCTTATCCAGATCGCCGAGGTATACAGGATAGGTGGTAATCGAAGGCACATGACAGTAAAAGATTTCCAGCACGTTGACGGCTTCCAGCAGATCTTTGGGCGGATCCAGCTGCAGAAATTCACAGCCCTTTTGAAAAAGAAGTTCATAATCCGGGCAGATATACCGGGGCCTGAACGGCATCACGCCTTCGTTCAGATCGCATAAAGCACCTTTGGCCTTCGCCGCGTAATAGGCATCCGAATACCGCAGGCTCCGGTCCGTGCTTTCGCCCAGACGCGCAAGGCCCACGAGCTGCTGCCGGTAGGTGAGGGTAGGATCCTGGATCACGTGTAACGCTTCGGACAAAGAAGACACCTCCTGTATAACGACGCTCTTTTGTATTGTATGCGTTCCTGCCGGCGGTGTCAAACATCATTCTGTTTACCCATTTCCGGAAACACACGCGGGAACGTGAAAAACCCTTGACAAACCGCCGTTTTGCATGATATGATTTCATTCAGCCGCTCGGGAGGGGCTCCTTAACGCGCGCCATGCGCGGCCTCATGACGGTAACGTTATCCTTTGCCTCCAGGCAAGCCCGGCGAGTAACATTTCAGGAGGTGCTGCCCATGTATGCGATCATCGCGACCGGCGGCAAACAGTACAAGGTATCCGAAGGCGATACCATCTACATCGAGAAGCTCGATACCGAGGTGGGCGAAGTCGTAACTTTCCCCGTCCTCATGCTCTCCGGCGAAACCATCGCGGTCGGCAATCCGACCATCGAGGGCGCGTGCGTGACCGGTAAGATCCTTCAGCACGGCCGTGGACAGAAGATCCACATCCTCAAGTAGAAGAGCAAGAAGAACTACCGCCGCAAGGCTGGCCATCGTCAGCCCTTCACGAAGGTGGAGATCACCGGCATCAACGGCTGATGATCCGCGCCAGGCTGTTTTGTGACAGCGAAGGGTTCTGTACGGGATACCGCATTGAAGGCCACGCGGGGTACGCGGAAAACGACGCCGACGACATTGTCTGCGCGGCCGTGTCCGTCCTCGCGGTGACCTGCTGCAACACCCTGGAACGGGTTCTTGGCAAAGCGCCGGAAGCCAGACAGGGGGATGGCCTTCTTGAGGTTCATCTTGCCGGGAAGGCGAGCCGGGAGAGCGAGATCATCTTCCGCTTTTTGCGGGAGGGGCTCGAGGAACTCCAGGAAACCTATCCCGCGTATGTCTCTCTGAAAGTTTTGTGATTGGAGGAATCGTCATGTTGAAGCTTAATCTGCAGCTTTTCGCGCATAAAAAAGGTATGGGCTCCACCCGGAACGGCCGGGACAGCGAATCCAAGCGCCTTGGACCGAAGCGTGCCGATGGTCAGTTCGTTCTGGCCGGCAACATCCTGGTCCGTCAGCGCGGCACCAAATTCACCCCCGGCCTGAACGTGGGCATTGGCAAGGATGACACCCTGTTTGCCAAGGCGGACGGCGTGATGCGCTTTGAGCGCGTCGGCAAGACCGGCAAGCAGATTTCCGTGCATCCCGTGGAAGCTGCCCAGTAAGTTCCGGAACCAGAAGAGGCTTTTGCATTTTCATCGGAAATGTAAAGGCCTTTCTTTTTGCCTGCGCAAACCCATCA
>CAMOIA010000176.1 GCA_946615785.1 uncultured Clostridia bacterium | reverse complement strand
TACCATCCCAGCCTCCACGTTTGCTGCGCACGCCGAAGAAGCTGTTCCTGCCGCTGAAGCCGCGCCTGCTGCCCTGATGACCGAGCCTGCGGTGATCCCGTCCGACGACGGCGGTACGGAGATGACGCTGAATCCGGACGGAACGTATCTCTTTAAGTTCGCGGCCTACAGCATCGAAGACGCGGGTACCTGGACATACGAAAACGGCGTGCTGACCCTGACGGACAAGAACGGCAGGCAGTCCGTCGGCGAAGGCGACCCGATCAAGCTGCACTACACGTATTCCGGCAGCGACCAGCTGACCGGCGATTATACCATCCCCGTTGACACTTTCACCAAATGAGGAGGCCGGCATGAAGCAGATCCACGGAATCAACCTGGGCAACTGGCTTGTGCTGGAAAAATGGATGAGCCCCGCCATTTTCGCCGATACCGGCACGGAGGATGAGACCTGGCTTTCCCGGAAGCTGTCCGCAGACGAATTCGTGCGCAGGATCAAGGCCCACCGCGATGCCTATGTCACGGAAGACGATTTCAGATTCATTGCGGAGAGCGGACTGGATACCGTCCGCCTCCCCATTCCCTATTTCCTGTTCGGCGACCGTCCGCCTTTTGTGGGATGTGTCGAGTATGTGGACAAAGCCATGGACTGGGCGGAGAAATACGGCCTGAAGGTGCTGCTGGACCTGCATACCGTGCCGCACAGTCAGAACGGCTACGATAACGGCGGCATCACCGGCGTGTGCAAGTGGCGGCAGTACCCTGAGGAAGTGGAATTTGCCCTCACGGTGCTGGAGCGGATGGCTGAGCGCTACGGCACCCGGGAGGGTCTGTACGGGATCGAGGTGCTGAACGAGCCCATCAGCTGGATCGTGTACATCACCGCTCCTTCCACCGGCAAAGCTGCGGACAAAGAAGAAGCAAAAGGTTCCGGCTATGTGCCGCTGCCTTTCCTGCGGGATTTCTATACCAAAGCCTATCGGCGGATCCGGAAATACATGCCGGAGGACAAGACCGTCGTCTTCCACGACGGCTTCCGCTGCACAGCCTGGAACCGCTTCTTCCGTGAATCGGGCTTTAAAAACGTGGCGCTCGACACCCATATCTACATTTTTGCCATGGAAAACTTCGTGCCCATTGCAAAGCCCTGGGTGTACAAAATCTACCTGAATGCCTGTATGATGCAGGTGCGAAAGGCCCAGAAGGAGATTCCGGTCATCGTGGGCGAGTGGTGCGTCTGCAACAAATATGCCAATCAGATGGCACAGTCTGTAATGCCGCAAAGCGAGCGGGCGGAAAAACAGAAGGCAAAATACCGGGAGATTGCCGCCATGGAGCTGAACGCCTGGCGGGAGACCGCCGGATGGTTCTACTGGAACTATCAGCTGCTGCGCGACCGCGAGACGCCTACAGACGAGAGCTGGAAGGAAAGCTGGGACCTTTCCCGCTGCCTGCGGAACGGCTGGCTGAAAAAGGAGGATTTCTCCTGATGACCGGGGTGAAAAAGAACTTCTGGAATCTTTCAAGTCTGAATTCCAGAACGGACAAGCAGAAGGTCACCCTGCCCGAAATGATCTTCGGCTATTTCCTGGGGCCGCTTCTGGTGCTGGCCATGACGTCCGTGGTAGCCACCTATTACCTGACCTTTTACAGGACCTACGACGATATCGTATCCTCGGGCAGGTTTCTGGTGCTGCTGCCGCTCCTTTCCATTATCCCCATGGCGCTGAGCAATATCGTTGTTGGAATCATCCTTGGCAAAACGCGCACGAAGCAGGGGAAGGCAAGGCCCTTCATTCTTGCGGCAGGGCCTCTGCTGCTCTTCTCCGGTATCGTGATGTTCATCATTCCCTACTTCTCGATCGGCTTCCGCATGGCCTGGATGGCGATCACCTATAATCTGTTCGCTGCCCTGGCCAATCCCGTTTATTCAAACGCCCATTATCTCATGGTATCCCTGTCCACCCGCGATCTGGATCAGCGGGGAAAGCTGTCCGTCGTGGCCAACATCCCTGCGGTTGCGGGCAACGGGCTGGTCAGCAGCATTCTGATGCCTGCGATCCTTGGCTGGATTAAATCCGGCGAAACGCTGGGCCTGGAATTGGGGGTCGGGCAGCAGATCGTGCAGAACCGCTGGCAGACCGTGATGCTGATTTTTGCCGTTGCCGCTTTTGTGGGCTGTCTGCTGGAATACTTCTTCACACGCGAGCGGATCACTGAAGAAGACATCCATGAAAACGCGGCTTTACAGAAGACGGAAACCGTTTCCACCGCAAGGCAGCTGAAAGCCGCCGCCACAGATCGGTATTGGTGGATCATCATGATCTTCTATTTTCTGTACCAGGCGGGGGTCATGTTCAAGGGCGGCTATGTGTTCAACATTTTCTGCAACGATTTCTTCCCTTCGGTCACCGTGTTTGGACAGACCATGAACGCCGAGGGCGTCCAGTCCCTGATGGCGCTGATCGGTGGCATCCCCCTGGCGGCAGGCATGCTGTTTGCGTGGCCTGTGGCCAATAAGATCGGCAAGCGCAACTTCGTGCTGCTGGGCTGCGTGGTTTCCATCGTCGGCAGCGCCGTCTGTCTGCTTTCGCCTTCCAGCTTCATCGTCGTCACCATCGGGCAGGTGCTGAAGGGCTTTTCTTCCATCCCCGGCGCGTATATCATGATGGCCCTGTTCGCGGACGTGCTGGACCACCTGGAAGCCAGGCACGGCTTTCGTGTGGACGGCATTTCCATGAGCGTGTATTCCACCATCCTGACGGTGGTCAACGGCCTGGCCGTCGCCTTCTTTAACCTGTTCTACGACGGCGGGGCTTTTACCCATCAGCAGGTATCCAGCTTCTTTTTCCTGGGTTTTGAGATCTTTGCCCACGCGATTCTGATCGTCGTGCTGCTGTTTTTGAACGTGGAAAAGCATATCCGGGAAGAACAGCAGCTGATCGCGGACCGCAAGAAAGGACGGGAACCATGACAACGACCCTCGAATTGTCCACAACCTATGGCAGCGGCGCCTGGAATCAGCAGTTTCGTCAAACGGTGCTGTTTCGCCCCGGAGATACGGAGAACAGGGTGATCAACCTGTACCCCGAGATCACGTACCAGACCTTCGACGGTTTCGGCGGCGCGGTCACCGAAGCGGCCGGTTCTGTATACAGCCAGATGGATGCACCTGAAAAAAGGGCGCTGATGGAGGCTTATTTCAGTCCTGCCCGGATGAACTACCAGTTCGTGCGCATCCCCATCGACAGCTGCGACTTTTCCCTTGGCCAGTTCGAGGCCTCCTCAAAACCCGATTTCAGCGACTTTTGCTTCGAACGCGCTGAGCAATTCATCCTGCCCATGCTGGACGATGCGGAAAAGGCTGCGGGCCGGAAAACACCGCTGATGCTGTCGCCCTGGTCTCCGCCGGCCTACATGAAATCGAACGGGAAGAGGGAAGGCGGCGGAAAGCTGCTGGCAGAGTACGCGGATACCTGGGCGGATTACCTGTGCCGGTATATACTGGAATACAAAAAACGCGGCTATCTCGTAAAGGCTGTAACCCTGCAGAACGAGCCGAAGGCGGTTCAGCGCTGGGATTCCTGCATTTTCACAGCGCAGGAAGAAAAGGCGTTCCTGAAGGAGCACATGGTTCCCGCGCTGAAAAGGCACGGCCTGAATGATATCCATATTTTCCTGTGGGATCACAACAAGGAGCGTGTCTATGAATGGATGCGCGACATCCTGGACGAAGAGACGGATGGCATGGTGGCCGGCGCGGCTTTCCACTGGTACTCCGGCGATCATTTTGAAGCGCTTGACCTGTGCAGGAAGCAGTTTCCTGACAAAAAACTGATCGTTTCGGAAAGCTGCATCGAATTCAGCAAATTCGATCCTTCCGACGCCTGCGGCGCGGCTCTGTCCATCGGTCATGAATTGATCGGCGATCTGAACCACGGCATTTCCGCCTTCCTCGACTGGAATCTGGTGCTGGATGAAAACGGCGGCCCCAATTATGTGGGCAATTACTGCCTGGCGCCTTTCCTGTATGATACAAAGCAAAAGAAATTGCTTCCCCATCTGATTTCCCAATACTTTGAACATTTTGCTCGCGCCGTGCGGCCCGGCTCCGTGCGCATCGCCGCCAGCCGATACGGCGAGGAG
>CAMOIA010000175.1 GCA_946615785.1 uncultured Clostridia bacterium | reverse complement strand
TGAGGTCCAGGAGATGGGTCTCCTGGTGCGGGGGTCCGGGGGCCGCAGAGGCCCCCGGGCGTTCCCCCTGGCGCGTCGCGTGAACCCGCGTCGTTCAAGTAAAATCGCGGCATCTTTTCCGTAAGAAAAAGCCGCACCCCGAAAGGAATGCAGCTTTCAATGTCATCAGGTATCAGGCCTCGTCTTCCGCTGCTTCCGGTTCTTTGGCCGGTGCCTCGGCGGGCTTTGCACTCTTTTTGACGGGCACGATCACCACGTGGCGGTTTGGTTCCTCGCCCTCGGAATGGGTGGTCACGGCTTCGTTGCCCTGCAGGGCGCTGTGCAGAATGCGGCGTTCATAGGGGTTCATGGGCTCCATGTTCACCTTGCGGCCGGTCTTCTGCGCGCGGTTTGCCATGCGGTTGGCAAGGCGTGTGAGGGCTTCCTCCCGCTTGGCGCGGTAGTGTTCGGTATCGAGGGTCACGCGGGTATAATCGTTGTGCCCGCGGTTTACCTTCAGGCTGGTCAGGTACTGAAGCGCGTCCAGGGTTTCACCACGCCGGCCGATCAGGATGCCCAGGGTATCCCCTTCCATGTTCACGCGGATGCTGCCGTCCTCGTCGGTCGTCACCGCGACGGAAACTTCAACGCCCATGAGCTTGGTGAGCTGCTGCAGGAATTCCTGTGCTTCCCCGGCCTGGGTGCTGCGGTCCAGTTGTTCCGCGGGCACGATCACCTTGGGTTCGGCCTTTTTCTTTGCATCGCCGCCTTTGTTTTCTTTCCTGGGGGGGCGTTCCTTCGGCGCTTTTTCCTTTGCCGGCTTCTCCTTCGCGGCCTTTTCCCTGGGCTGCTTAGGCTGTTCGTTCTTTTCGGGGGCCGGCTTTTTCTTTTCCACCGCAGGCTTTTCCTGTGCAGGCTTTTCTTCTGCTTTCGGGGCTTCCTTTTTTTCCGCTTCGGCCGTTTTTTCAGGCGCCGCGGGCTTTTCCGTCACAGGCTTTTTCTCCTGCGGCTTTTTTTCCGTGGGATTCTTTTCTTCAAACAGGGCGTGCACCAGATCCTTGGCGTCCGTGGTTTCCTCGCGCAGGGTAATGCGCACCCTGGCCGGACGGCTGCCGAACAGGCCGAAAAGGCCCTTCGCGCCCTCCTGCAGGGTTTCGATCTGCACGTCGGAGGCGGAAACGCCCATTTCCTTCAGGCCGTTTTCGATCGCCTCTTCGGTGGTCTTGGCTGTAAATTCGCGGCTAATGCTCATTATCGTACCGACCCTTCTGCGGAAACGTCGCTCTTCTTGGGCGCGTTATCCCGCTTGTCCAAAATCTTGTTGATGATGATGGTCGTTGCGCCCATCACAACGTTGCTCGTTACCCAGTAAATGGCGAAACCGGCGTTGCTGATCAGGCAGAAGTAAACGCTCAGGAGCGGGAAAAAGACCTGCATGAATTTCGCGGTGCTCTGTCCCTGTGCATTCTGCTGCTGGGGTTCGGTCTGTCCGGCCTGGGCAGGGTTCAGCTTGTTCATGAGGAGCTGTGTAATGGCCGCGAGCGCCGGCAGGATCAGAAGACCGTTGTACTGCTGATAGATGGTGAAGTTAAAGAAGAGCACATTGACGTTCTGCCAGGTGGACGAAATAGGCGTAAGGGCATTTTGATAAGCCGCCGTGCCCTGCAGCACCTGAATCAGGTAACCGGCGCTGGCCTGCCCGAGCTCCTTGGTGGTAAAATCGATCGTGCCACCCACGGCCTGCACGGCACTGATGAGCGCGGCCTGATCGGTTTCGGAAAGAAGGTTGAACATGTCCTTCCAGATATTGTAATCGACGACCCGGAGAGAATTCAGGTCAGGCGCAATGGACGCAAAAACGGAATCCGCCACCCAGATGTTCTTGATCCAGAGCCAGGAATCCATCTGCGGCAGCACGTTCGGGTTCAGGATGTAGGCAAAAACCTGCTTGACCATCTGTTCGTTGGTCATGGCGCGCATGGCGGCGAACATGATGAACAGAATGGGCCACTGCAGCAGCATCGGGACGCAGCCGGAAAGCGGGGAAACACCCTCTTTCTTGTACAGTTCGCTCATTTTGCGGTTCAGCTTGTCCCGGTCGTTGGCGTATTTTTTCTGCAGGACGGCGGTTTGCGCGCTGATCGCGGTCATTTTGCGCATGCCCTTGCGGGAACGGTAATCCAGCGGCAGCAGCAGCACGCGCACCAGCACGGTGAACAGGACGATCGTCCAGCCATAGTTATGTACGACGGAAAAAATTCCGTTCAGGATCGATTCAAAAAACGCGGTCACTTGTTCTCGTCCCTCCTAATGGCGGTATCGGGGGGTTCGGGTACGGGGTCATACCCGCCCGGACAAAGCGGCTGACAGCGGGCCAGCCTTTTGAGCGCAAGGAAAGCGCCCTGCGTGGCGCCATAGCGCTCGATGGCGATTCTGGCGTATTCGGAGCAGGTTGGCTGAAAGCGGCAGCACGCGCGCTTGTGCGGGCTGATCTTCTGCCGATAAAAGTCAATTCCTTTCAGGAACGTCTTTTGCATGGTCATCATACGCTTCTTTGTACAGCCGGTTTCTGCGAAGGAGCGCCCGCAGCGTGCCTTCGATCGCCGCGTAAGGCGCGTCTGCTGCGGCGGTGCGCGCGGTAATGACGTACATGCCGCGCTTCAAAAGCGGGATCTGCCCGCGAAACGCCTCCCGCAGGCGGCGCTTGACGCGATTGCGCGTCACGGCGTTCCCTACTTTTTTGCTGACTGCGAACCCGACAAGGAGCTTTGGAGCCTTCACAAAGGCCACAGCCACCTCGCGGCCCGCGCTTCCCTTGCCCTTTCGGTACACATAGCGGAACTGGCCGTTTTTGCGCAGGCGAAACTGTTTCTGCACATTTTCCCCGCTTTCATGAAGGAATACGGTTCTTTGGACGGCGGCGGTTTCCCGCCAGAATGGTGATCGGGCGCCCGTTTGCGTGGTCAAACTGAAAACAACGCCCGTTCCCGGTGGCTTGCCGGAAGGCAGCGGGAGCGGGCATAGCTCAGCATAAACACGCCCTGCGGGGCGCAAAACCGAATCAGACGGTCAACACCTTGCGGCCGCGGCGGCGGCGTGCGGCCAGCACCCTGCGGCCGTTCTTGGTGGACATACGGGCACGGAAACCATGCACCTTATTGCGCTGACGTTTTTTGGGCTGATAGGTACGCTTCATCGTAACAACTCCTTTAACTTGAAAGCCCTGAGGCTTTGGATTGCCAATGGTGGAAATCACCACAAAAAAGCCATTATAGTATAGCCATGAAGGGCTTTCGTGTCAAGATGATTTTCATTTGCTCCGGTCCGATCTTCCATGGTTTCCGCTGCCGGTACGGATGAAAATCCTGAAAACGAAGTCCCGTTCGGACGTTTCCGTTTTTTCCGGTAAAAGAATCGGGAGAAACCGCTTCCCGGCGCCATGCGGTTTCCCCCAAAACGCCGTGCCAGACGCGTTTTATTGGTTGTTCATGTGCTGGCGGAACGCGCGCAGACTGTCAAGCTGCTGGCTCAGGCCGTCGTCCGCCGTTTCAAGGATCTTGGCAAGGTTCATCCTGGCCTGGTCGGAATAAGCCGCCACGTTCTGGCGCGTCTCGTCCATCAGGCGCTGCGCCTGCTCGCGGGCCTGGGTCATGATGGCGCTGTCTTCCGTCATCTGCTTGGCACGCATTTCAGCGTCGGCAATCAGGGCCGAAGCGCGCTGCTGCGCGTCGGCCACCGTGGCGTTGGCGCGGTTGGAAGCGTCCACCAGCATGTCGGATGCGCGCTGCTGGGCATCGTTGAGCTGGGCGGTGGCGCGCTGCTGCGCGTCGTTCAGGGTGTTTCTGGCGCTTTCGGAGGCGTCTGAGAGGGTCTTTTCCGCTTCCTCACGCGCTTCCCGGATGGTTTTTTCCGCCAGGTCGCGGCTTTCGGTCAGCATTTTGTCCTTCTGCTCGAGCACTTCCCTGGCAATCTTCACATCCTCCGGGAGGGCGTTGTCCAGCCTTTTGAGCAGTTGGGAGATCTCGCCCTTTTCCAGCATCACTTTGTTTGAAAGGGGCAGAGAGCGGGATTGATCCACAAGGGCGCGGATCTGGTCGAGCACGTCGATCGCGTTCATGCCGTTCGCCATAGGTCATCCTCCTTTTTGTCTTTTCAAACTATTCTTTGCGCTGCGTAATCATCTGCCGCA
>CAMOIA010000174.1 GCA_946615785.1 uncultured Clostridia bacterium | reverse complement strand
CGAAGGCCAGGGCTGCCATCCAGCAGCCCAGAAATCCCGCGCTTTCGGGCGACGTGCTCAGCGCTGCGTGCAGCCTGCCCATGGGGTCCGCCAGGAGAAGCTTCATGGAAAGGCCGGCGATGAACCGCTCTGCACCTTCCAGCAAATCATCTTTGCAGGGTGCCTGAAGGCGTTCAAACTGCGGAGCCATGTCCTGCCACCGCTCGATGGGGCCCGCGATCAGCTGGGGGAAAAAGGCGATGTAGGCGGCATAGACGGAAAAACGCGCGGACGGCTCTGCGCGCCTGCGGTAGACGTCCGCAAGGTAGGCGATGTTCTGGAAGGTATAAAACGAAATGCCCGCCGGGAGATGAATCGAAAAGGTGCGAAGGCCGAAGGCCGCGAGGATCGGATCGAGGTATTTGAAGATAAACAGCACGCCGACGTGCCAAACGAGGCTGAGGATCAGAACAAGCCTTGCATGCGTCCCTTTGACCATGGCTCTGGCTGCAAAAAACGCCTCCGCGGCGCTGAGCAGGAGGAACAGAGCCGCGACGGGCTCCCCGAATCCGTAAAAGGCAAGGCTTGCCAGCAGCAGGAAGGGAAGCCGCAGGCGGCCGGGAAGAAAGGTCAGCCCGATTGGGATGAGCGGCAGGAAAAACAGCAGGAACGAAAGCGACGAAAAGACCATTTACCTGTACTCTCCATAGACGCTTTTCAGCCTGTCGGCCTCCGGAGAGACGATCAGGCAAAGGTTCAGGCCGCTTTTTGCGATGAAGCCTTTTTTGATGACGGCAAACTGCTCGGGCGAGTAGCCTTCCGCCTCGGCGGCTTTGCTGTCGAGCCTCCTGTGAAGGGCGTTTTCGATGCGGGCGGCCGCGTCCAAGTCGGAGGCGGTGAAAAGCAGCACTTCGTCCGCGAGCAGGCCGTCCGAAGCTTCGTAGCAGGCTGCGTCGGTATAGTCCTCCGGCGCGATGCCCGTCAGGTCATACAGTTCGTCCGCCGTCATGGGAATCATGGACGGAAGGACGCCCGTCTTTTCCAAAGCGCTGTATACCGCCGCCGCGTCCCCGGTCTTTTTGCCTTGGGAGCAGGCGCAAAGGAGCGTCAGCAGGATCAGAAAACAGGCTGAGAGCAGGGCTTTTCGGCGCATGGGGCACCTCCGTCAGATGGGTTAAGGATTTGGCTGCGGGGACGGGAAGGGGTAGTATACCTCTGCCTCGTCAAGGGGCGTGATCATCTCGGCAAGCCGCTCTGCCTCCGCTTCCACAAGGTAACGCTCCGCTTCAAGGATCGGCAGCGTGTCTTCGGCGAAATCGTTGAGGGCCTGCACCCAGAGCTTGAGCCCTTTGCCGTTCAGGTGCACGTTGTCGTTGGAGGCGTACGCATAGGTGCTGTCCAGAAAGCCCTCTTCATTTTTGAGCGGCGTTGCGATATCCAGGAAATATACGTCCATTTCCGTGCAGAGACGGGAAAGCTCTTCGTTGAAGAGGTCCAGGTTCGCCTGGTTCAGGGTGCTGGATTGCAGGTGCTTCTGGATGGGCGTCATGGTCTGCACGATGATCATGATGCCGGGATTCAGGGCACGGATATGGTTGATAAGCATGGCATAATGGTTGATATCGCTTGCAAGGTTGCTGCCTGCGTGATCGTTGAGGCCGAGCATGATAAAAACCTTCCCGGCGCCCAGCCTGCGCAGGCCTTCCTGCGGGGTGACGTCCTCCCCGCGCACTTTCAGGCGCACGCTTCCGCTCAGGCTGTTTTTCGAGGCGGTGGTGAGGGAATAGTTGGTGGCGCTCAGAAAACGCGCTTCGCCAAGAAGGCTGTGCTTTTGCGCACGCTGCTCCCGCACGTAGGTGCCAAGCTGAGAGGTGAGGCTGTCGCCGATGAACACGGCGTCGTCAAAAAAGGAGTCGGCCCGGGCCGCGGAGCACAGTAGAAGACATGGGATCAGGCATACGGCTGCAAGAAGTGCGGCAAAATGCGAACGAAGCGCTGTCATGGCATTACCTCCGAGCAGGGGTTACTGATCCTTCTGTTCCGCCTGCGGCTTGTAGATTTTGATGGAGCCTCTGCGTTCCTTTTCGATGGAGGCAATCTGCGCTTCGTTGACGATGAGCTCGGCAAAGCCGGGGTTGATTACGATGCCGTTTGTGGTGCTGCCGTCGGAAATCCGGGTCCCGACGTGCGCTTTGATTTCGTCCCAGGTCAGCACCGCTACCCGCACGTGCATTTTGAATACGTTTTTCAGCGCTTCAAGGTCGGTAAAGCAGCACAAAAGCGTGTTCTGCCCGCCCTTGACGGTCAGGTAATGCATGGGACGGCCGAGGGAAGCCATGGCGGGATCCGCCAGAACGTAGTCCCTGCCGCCGTAAAACATGCCCTTGTCGTACATGAGCACGGGCGTGCCGTTCACCTTGCGCACGTCGACCTTCTCGCCGGGTTTGAGCCGGCGGCCGAGGCTGTGCTCCATGGCCCGCAGGTTCAAAAGCATGCTGGACCTTGCGGTCACATGCAGCGTCCGGTCGTCCGGGAACATGTCGCCCGGGTAATTGAACGGCACAAGGAAAAGCGTGCCGGAGATCACATGGGAAAGAATGCTCCAGACGGTCGCGCTGGCAGCAGCAGCAGCCGGGTTCCCTTTGACCGCGGCGTTCTGCCGGAACCGGAGGATGTTCAGGTTCAGCGCGCCCCCCTCGTAGCCAAGGGGCTGCGAGGCGTCGCCGAGCCAGTCCGAAATGAAAACGTCGCAGGGGTGGTCGTTAAAGCCGAAATTATAGCTGAAACGGCTGATGCCGAGGCGAAGCCAGGAACGGACGGTGCGGTCAAATTCCTGAAGGCTGAGCGCTTTCACCCGGAGGGAGAGAACTTTGTTCTGTTCGGCGGCCTTATTTGCGAAATCTTCGCTCGTATAGACCCAGGCGCGCTCCATCCGGTCGATGCTCGGGAATCTTTCGCCGGTCGCCTTGCTGTAAAGCAGATAAAAGGTTTCCATGGCGCGCAGCTTTGGCGTAATGGAAGCGCTTTTTTCGTGCGCGAGCTTGAAATCGTCCATGGTTACGCATTTGGGCTTGACAGGCACGCGGGTGATTCTGCCGCCCTCCCCGGCGTCAAGAAAGCCGGAGGCGATGAGACGGTCCTGCGGCAGCCTGTCAAGCATGGTTTCCACAAACGCGTTCACCTGCGGCCTTGCGCCGTCCGTTTCAGGCGTTTCGCGAAGCAGGTATTCGTCCTTTGTGATGCCAAAGCTCAAAAAGGCGGTCTGACCGTCCTGGACGGCTGCACCCTGAAGGATCGCGCCGGACGGGTCGTGGATTTCCAGAATATACAGCCAGTCTTCCTCCACCATCTGCAGGATATAGGTCATGCCGCGGAAGGTGCCGGCGAGCCGTTTTGCGTTGAGCTCGGGAATGTCTTCTTTCTGGATGCGGCCCCAGAGCGTTTTGCCGAGCGCCTTGCGCGCGATCAGGAAATTGGCGTTGCTGCCCTCGCCGGAAAGGGCGCTGTAATAATCGATCAGCACCCAGGCGTCCTTGAGCGTGTCGGTCTCAAGGTCGTTCCAGAGCTTGGCGGCCTGCTGCTGATTGGTCATGCCAAACACCCGGCTCGCGGTGTTGATAATGGCGCTGAGCGCCTTGTTCATCTCTTCTTTGGACATGTCCTCCCGGATCGGCGTTTCGTTTGCGAACATGGCGATGGAAGGATAAGCCGCCTTCAGGCTCTCGAGCATCTGCAGGTGGTTTTTCAGGTTTCTGACCGTGCGGACGCGGTCGCCGAGGAACATGCGGATCTGCCCGTAGGGCGGATCGTCCTTTTCGGGGACGGCATTGGGATCGGCATCCCCCGTCATGCCGCCGGGCGTCCATGCGGACGCGGGTTCGTCTGTTTCGGCCGGCTCGGATTCAGGCGGTTGAGAAACCGCCTTTTCCGCCTGCGCGTCAGGCGCTGAAGCGTCCGCGCCGTCCGCGTCTGCGGGATCGGCGCCGACAGCCTCCGGCTTTTCGGTTTCATCTTCCGGTTTCTTCTTCTTAAAAAAATCCCAAACGCCCATGGCGGGTCCTCCTCATATCTGTCTTCCCACGAAAGACAGTATAGCATAAACACATCGGAAATTCAAAAACGGCTGTCCGGCGTCGTTTGGCTGCCGTCAAAGACCCCGTCCGCGGCCCTGAGCACGTCCGAAACGATATCGGGGCTGTGAAACAGACGGA
>CAMOIA010000173.1 GCA_946615785.1 uncultured Clostridia bacterium | reverse complement strand
GTCTTCTCGTCAATGCGTTTTTGTTAGTACAAAACGTGCCTATCGCTCTTTTCCAGAAGCAGCAGGAACACGATGACCAGAATGACGGCGACCACCATCGTGTAGATCCAGCTCATGGCCATCGCGTAGGAATATCCCTGCGTAGCGGTGTAGGTGGCCGTGTAGATCAATTCGATGATCTCGTTGGAGCCGCCGGTTGCGAGCGTGACCACCGTATAGATGGAATTGAGCAGGATCAGCGGCTTCACTGTGGGCAGCGTGATCTTCCAGAAGGATTCCCATCCTGAGGCGCCGTCGATCTTGGCAGCTTCATACAGCGTGCGCGGCACCTTCTGCAGACCCGCCAGGAAGATCAGGATCTGAATGCCCGAATTCCAGAGGATCATGATCAGCGAGGAGAAGAGATTGTTGATGGGCGTATAAATGAATTCCGGTAGGCCGCTTAAAACGCTCAGGAGCGCGTTCTGGCTGACCATGGGAACGCTGGAAACGCCCTGGGCGGTCAGCTGGCTCATCACGGGCCCTGTCGCAATGATCACCGGCAGGAAGAAAATCATGCGGAAGAGGCTCCTGCACCGGATGTTGCTGTTTAGCAGCAGGGCGATGATCAGGCTGAAGGCGATGATGACCGGCAGCTGAAGCACGAGCCCTACCCCGAAATTGGCCAGGATGGTGGGGAAGTTGACATCCGTTGTGAAAACCTTGACAAAGTTTTCAAAAAGGCCGTTCTCCAGCGGATGCAGGATCACGCCGTTGGAAAGCTCCACCCGGGAAAAGGAGAAGCGCAGGCTCTGCACCATGGCGTACAGGAAAAAGATGCTCACACCCACGATCCAGGGGGCGATAAAAAGATATCCGAAGCCCCATTCCCGCAGCGTCCTTTTGGTCAGGCGGCGTTTGTCATGCGGATTTCGTTTCTGTCTGCTCACGGCTGTGTCACCACCTTATACGCGCCTTTTTCAAGCCTGACGCCGTCCATCTCGCCCTCGCCGTCGCCAAAGTTCAGATACACCTTCGTGCCGTTTGACCAGGTGACCCGCACAAGGTCGCCCTGGTACACGTGGTCGGTGATCACGGAACTGCCAAGCTTTTCGTGCAGGGAGCGGAGTTCCTCATACCACGAGGGAATCATGTCCCGATAGAGTTCATACCGGGAGGAATAAATGTCGTTGCTGTTGGTGTTCTGCAGCTTGATCGGATCCTCCGCGGTCAGAAGGAAGGACGGGCGGGTGCCCTGCTCCACCAGGTGCAGGAAGTAGCTGTGCGTGTTGGCCTGGAAATTGGCATATTCCGTATAGTACGGGATCTTTCCGCTCAGCGTGATGGCCAGGAATGGAATGTCCCGCTTGACGTAGCTGTAATCGGATCCGGCAACGGGCATGCGCCGCAGCGCCGCGGCATAGCGCCACAGGTAGCAGTTGGCCTTTTCAAGCGACACTTCCATGCGCCCGGCTGTTTCCCGCACCAGCGTTTCGAACTGTTCCAGCATCACGGTGCTGTCCTGGTAATGATCGCTCTCATAATAATCGCTCATGAGCGCCGGAATCCCCGTGAGCGCCACGCCCTGAACCTGGTGCTTTGCCATCTGATCCACTGTGCCGCGTCCGATCTCAACGGATTTCTTCGGCGTCAGGCAGTACATCGTGTCAAAGACCTTCCCGAACGTTGGGCGGCTCCAGGTCTGCGAGGTGATCATCTTAAAGCTGGAATAGAAAAGCAGCGGATGGGTGACGGTGTTCAGATGCAGGAAATCCGCTTCCAGCGACAGGCTGTTTCCGAGGGTTTCAGAAGTGCTCATCAGCTGTTTGAGCCCGCCCCCGCCGCCAAGGCTTCCGGCAGGCGCAAAGGCGTCGGTCGGAAGCGCACCGCTCAGGCCCCCCTCCTGCCATCCGCGGTACGTGACGCTGAAGTGCTTCACACCGTTTTGAGACAGGTCTTCCAGAATCTCTGCGGCCTGGGAAAAGCTCGTCATGGGCACGCTTTGTCTGCCAAGCACATAGTTTTCGGTTTCGGCCCCGAGAAAATCCACCGCGATGTCGAAATCAGAGCTTTCCGCTTCGCCGAAATAGCCTTTTTCGGTCATGTACTGGCGAAGGGCACACGCAAGACCCGCGTAGTTTGCGGTATCCCCCTCCTCCAGAAGGAAGAGCTGCTGGATATCGATGTTTCGGGCATGCTCGGTGCGCATGCTGATGGTGGAGGAATTTGGGCCGGTCGGCTGGGAATATACTAGCCTGTAAAGATACTTGGCGCAGACCCAGTCGAATTTCATGCGCACGCCGTTGGGATACGCCATGATGCGGGCGGCGGCGTCGCCATTTTCAATGAAGCCCAGCACCGCCATCCTGTCGTCTTCATGCACCATGCCGAAGGCAGGCAGGATCACCGGCTCCGCTTCCTTGCTCCAGTCGCTGTAGACGCTCGTTTCCACGCCGATATTGGTTCCGTAGACCGGGCGGTCAAAGGGCGAGGAAAAACGTTCCTCATTGTCCTTCAATTCGATCAGGGCGCCCTGACCGTCCGGAATGATCATGTACCCGGTGTCCTGTCCGAGATAGCTGTAGCCCATGAAGGGATAGACATAGAAACTGGCGACCGCGTAGGTATCCGCCATCTCCTCTACGATCGATTCCTTGGGAATGGAAACGCTGAAACCAAGTTCGTCCATTTTGAGCGTGGCTTCATAGCGGATACCGATATCCGGATACGAAACCTTTGCGATGTAGCCGTCCCCCGTAAGGGTCACATCCACCTGGCTGTTCGTATTGATGAAATCCGCCTGCAGGGGGATGGTTTTCACCCCGTCCAGGTATTCCATGACGATGCCGCTTTGATAAAACCCTTTCCAGGTGGCGTTATCCTTCATCTCGTCCGGGTTCTGCACCGTGGAATACAGAAGGTTGCCGCTCGCTTTGGATTCCACGATCACAGCCAGCGTGTCTTTTTTCAGGTAAAGATTGAACCGGCTGTTTTCGGCGATCCGCTCGTATTCCTGGGGTATGGGGGTCTTCTCGGCCAGGGCCAGCGGGCAGGCCATCATCATGCAGATGACAAGCAGCACGCAAAGGGCTTTACATCCTCCTGACAAAGCGATACACCACCTCTCCATAGATTCCGGAAATGAAGCTGACCAGCTGCATGATCAGCACGTAAACCACAAACAAGAGCGCTACGGTGACAAGCACGGTAAACAGGGTGAGGATGACGATGGAGATCGTGCGCTTGAAGGAATAATCGTTCAGGTACATGATCATCAGCAGGATCAGAAGCCCCGTCCAGCCGTAGCTGATCACGTCGATCAGGGTGATGAAGAAAGCTTCGTTGTAGGTCAGCACGTTGGTCAAAAGGATGCGGATGGGCAGGAACACGAGCATCGGCGCCAGGATATACGCGCTGCCGATGAACAGATCCTTAAAGCTGGCCTCGCCGTCCTTGATGGTGCACACGAGGTAGCAGCAGATGACCAGCAGCAGCCAGACGCCGAAGAACATGATGAAATCGTTGAGAACCTCAAACTGCCCTTCCAGCACGTTCTTGAACAGGAAGCCGCTGAAATACTTGCTGATGACGCTCAGCACGAAGTAGATCAGCAGGACCGCGATCGCGCTCCAATAACTGGCGCGTTTTTCATGCTTGATGCCATAACAGCAGTCGTAGGGGTTCCTGAGCATGTAGAAGGCCCACAGGACCTGGCTGATCGGCCGGGTGCCGGTGACGCGCGCTTTGGCGTTTTTCAGCGGCTGCAGAAAGCCGGTCTTTTTGTTCACCAGCTTGACCACCTGCCAGAGGACGATCAGCGCCACCAGCACGATCAGGATCACGCCGACATTTGTATGCAGCCAGTTTGACCGAAGCTCCCAGAAGGCGTCCGAGTACCCCGTGCGGTTGCCGCTGTTGCGGAAATTCTGCAGGGCATCTGCGTACTCGCCCTCGCGGTAGAGTGCTTCGCCCATGCCGGTGTTGGCGTAGGTGAACAGGCTGTTCATGCGCTGCACTTCGGACCAGGGCAGCTTGCTTTCGGCGTATTTGCCGTCCTGGAACAGCGTGAACGCCTGGTGCACAAGGCTTGTGAACTCCGTAGGCTCAAGAACCTGAATGCTGCAAAGAACCGAATCCAGCACGTACAGGCGGTATTCGTCGTCCACGACCATGCCGGAAACGCTCTTGAAGGTGCCGATGCGCTGGTCGCCGCTGTCAAACGCGCCGAAGACGAACAGCATGTC
>CAMOIA010000172.1 GCA_946615785.1 uncultured Clostridia bacterium | reverse complement strand
CTGGCGACGGTCGCGGAAGCCGCGGCATCAAACTGGAATTCGCCGTCGATCACAAGGTCAGGAGCCATGCTGCGCGCCTCGATGACCGCGTCATGGCTCAGCTTCACCGTGCCGCCCTTGCCGCTGCCGTAGGTCGAGAAGGAGAGCACGGCCACCTTCGGGTCGATGCCGAAGAAAGCCGCTGTGCGCGCGCTTTCCACTGCCACTTCCGCCAGCTGCCTCGCGGCGGAAAGGGTCACGTTGCCGTCCTTGTCCAGGCGGTCTTTATACTCGATATTGATGGCGCAGTCGCCCATGACGATCTTTTCCTCCACGCCGTCCTTCTCACGGAACAGCACAAAGGAAGAGGAAACGAGGTTGGAACCCTTTTTCGTCTTGATGATCTGCAGCGCCGGACGGACGGTGTCGGCGGTGGAATAGGTGGCGCCGCCGAGCAGCGCGTCAGCCTTGCCCATTTTGACGAGCATGGTGCCGAAGTAATTGCTCTTTTTCAGGCTTTCGCGGCACTCTTCTTCCGTCATCTTGCCCTTGCGCAGCTCCACCATTTTCGCGACCATTTCTTCCATTTCAGGATAGGTGAGGGGGTCGAGCACAGTCGCCCCGGAAACGTCAAAGCCGTTTTCCGCGGCGCTCTTTTTCACATCATCCACATTGCCGCAAAGGATCACGCCCATCAGGTCTTCCTTCAGAAGCCTTTCCGCAGCGCTCTGGATGCGCGCGTCCGTGCCTTCTGTGAATACGATGGTCTTCCTTGCCGCCCTGAGGTTCGCGATCAGTTTATCAAACATGCCCATGGTTCATACGCCTCCTTGTTTATCGCTTTTCAGCCATGAATACTCTACCATAAAACCGTGGAAAATACAAGAAAACAGGAGCGGGTCTTTTCAAACCGCACAAAAAAAGCTATAATAACGTTGGAAAAGGATCCTTGCGGAAAGGAACACGGTGAACGGGTATGGCGGGCGCGCTGAAAGCGAACTACGACAGGGACATGCAGACGATGATCGCCGCAGAATGTTCCTCCTGCCCGCCCATTCTGCTGCACTCCTGCTGCGGGCCCTGCTCAAGCGCCGTGCTCGAAAGGCTCTGTCCGCATTTCGAGGTCACGGTGTACTATGACAATCCAAACATTTACCCCGAGGCGGAATTCTTGCGCCGGGCCGCGGAGCAGCGCCGGCTGCTTTCGGAAATGGCGCCGGCAGGAAAACATGTGGACATGCTTCTCGCCCCATGGGACGAGGCGGAGTTTTACGAAGCCGTGCGCGGGCATGAAACGGACATGGAAGGCGGCGAGCGCTGCGAAATCTGCTTTTCCTTCCGGCTCACGCGCTGCGCCATGGCGGCAAAGCGCCTCGGATTCCCCTATTTTACCTCCACACTGACAGTCAGCCCGCACAAAAATGCCGAAAAGGTCAACGCAGCGGGCTTTGCAGCGGAGAGGCTTTCGGGCGTACGCTACCTGCCAAGCGATTTCAAGAAACGCAACGGCTACCTGCGTTCCCTTCAGCTCAGCGCCGAGTATCACCTGTACCGCCAGGATTACTGCGGCTGCGTCTTTTCCATGCGCCAGAGAAACGACGGCCAGGAAGGCCAAACCCAATCATAAAGGAGGTTTCCGATGGCTACGCTGCACAACACCGCAAACAAAGGCGATTTCGCCCCCACGGTTCTCATGCCCGGCGATCCGCTCCGGGCGCGCTTCATCGCAAACACCTTCCTGACGGACGCGAAGCTCGTCAACGACGTTCGCGGCATTCAGGGCTATACGGGGCTGTATCAGGGGAAACCCGTCTCCGTGATGGCCTCCGGCATGGGCATGCCGTCCATCGGCATTTATTCCTACGAGCTGTACAATTTCTACGGCGTCGAAAACATCATCCGGGTCGGGAGCGCCGGATTGATCGACAAAAGCCTTAAGATCCGTTCCGTGGTCGCTGCCATGAGCGCGTATTCCAATTCCAGTTACGGAGAACAGTTCGGCTACCGCGGGAACCTCGGGCCCTGCTGTTCATACGAACTGCTGGAAAAAGCCGTGAACACCGCAAGGCGCATGGAAGTGCCCGTCAGGGTGGGCGCCGTCTGCTCCACCGACACGTTTTACGAGGACGTTCCGCAGACAGAGGCCCTGGCCAAAATGCATGTCCTGTGCGTGGAAATGGAAACCTACGCCCTCTACCTCAACGCCGCGCGCGCCGGGAAGCAGGCTCTGAGCCTTCTGACCATTTCCGATAACCCCTATACGGGCGAAAGCTGCACGCCGCAGGAGGTGCGGGAAACCTTCACCGCCATGATGGAAATCGCACTTGACATCGCCTGACGGAACGCAAGATGACAAAGCCCGAGCTTTTAAGCGAACTGAATGCAAGAACGCGGGACGTCGGCACCGTGGTTTTTGATATCGGCAACACGCTTCTGCGCTTTGACAGATACGTGCTCTGCGAGCGCCTGCTCCCCGCCGACCGCAGGTCAGCCCTCTGCGACGCCATGTTCCGTGAGGGAACGAAATGGGCATGGCGCTGCTTTGACGACGGAATCTACGAAAACGAACGGATCGCCCTTGAGATCGTCCGGGAAAACGGCCTGCCCGAAGCCTGGGCGAAGGACGTTCTGCACGTTTTCGATTCCTTCCACACCGTCATGGACCCGCTGCCCCTGAGCTTCGGGGTGGAAAAGCTGTACCGTGAGGGAAAGAAAATCTACGCGCTCACCAATTACGGTACGCCCGTCATCGACAGCGCATGGGAACGCTTTGCGTTTTTCCGCTTTTTCTCCGGCCGCGTGGTCTCTTCGGAGGAAAAAGTCTCAAAACCCGATCCGGAAATATACCGCATCCTCATACAGCGGTACGGGATCACGCCTCAGGACGCTCTTTTCATCGACGACGTGAAGGAAAACACCGATGCCGCTTCGGCGCTCGGCTTTCACGTATTTTGCGGCCGCTTTCTGTAAGCCGCGCATTCATTCAAGGAAGGGATACCATGAAGACGCAAAAAGGCAAACGTGCCCTCCTCGCGCTGGTGCTGCTCCTGCCGCTCGCACTCGGCGGATGCTACGCCTCCACGCCGACCATCAGCGGGAACGGCGATCTGTTCCCGGAATACCCGACGCCAACGGGCACGGCCCTCGCGGCGGGAACGGCCGCCATCATCACGGCGGTGCCGTCCTCGACGCCCTACGGCGGCATTATTGTGATTTCCGGCACGTCCACGGCCGCGCCGGCGGTGGCCATCAACACCCTTGAGCCCACCATCATGGCCGCGACGCCCGTGCCGGCAACGCCGACGCCCGTGCCCACCGTATCGCCGACGCCCGTGTCCTCCTCGCTCAAGAAGGGTTCTCAGGGCGACGCTGTGCGCGATCTGCAAAAGCGCCTGAAGAACCTCGGCTTCTACAGCGGCAATGTGGACGGCGATTTCGGCGCAGGCACCGAGGAGGCCGTGAAGCGCTTCCAGCGGCAGTACGGCCTGACGGACGACGGCATCGCGGGCACGCGTACGCTGCGCGCGCTCGATTCGGCCGCCATGACCGCGGCCCCCACCTTCACGCCCACCCCCAAGCCCACCGCCGCGCCGAATTACAACGATTCCACTTATCTTCGCAACGGCGAAACCGGCACCCTCGTCAGGAAGGTGCAGGACCGGCTGATCGAGCTCGGGTACCTCGCGGGCGAAGCCAACGGAAAATACAACAACGCGACCGAAGCCGCCGTCCGCGCTTTCCAGAAGCGCGCCAATTCCACGTCCGACGGTATCGCCGGCAAGGAAACGCTTGACAAGCTCTTTGCCCGCAACGCGCGCATCACAACGACGCCTTCCGGGGTCGTCGGCGTAACGCTGCACGCGGGGGACGAGCAGCCCGACGCCATCAAAGCCCTGCAGACCCGCCTGAAGGCGCTCGGCTACTATAACGGCGTGATCAACGGGAATTTCGGCACGAATACCGAAAACGCCGTAACCCTGTTCCAGTCCCTTAACGGCATCAAAGCCGACGGCGTCGCCGGCACCGCGACGCTTGAGAAGATCTTCGCCCAGGACGCGCTGACCTACAAGCAGGCGCGCAACAACGCCAATTAAAAAGGAGCCTTTATGCTGGAAACCGAAAAATACGTTTCGCCCTTTTCCACGCGCTACGCAAGCGACGAAATGCAGTTCCTTTTTTCCGCGCAGCACAAGTTTGAAACCTGGCGGAAGCTGTGGATCATCCTCGCGGAAACCGAGCAGGCGCTCGGCCTGCCGATTA